>JAMOSL010000193.1 GCA_027063105.1 Campylobacteraceae bacterium | reverse complement strand
CTCTTTTGGGTGTAGTCAATCCTATTAAACAGACATATATAAATATGACTAAAGAGGTTGAGGATAAGGGTAGAAGTTATCTGTATCAAGAAGAATATATAGCAAAACTCAATAAAGAGAATAAGCTTTTGAGAAAGTATCTTCTTGAACAGAAACATTATATACAACAAGTAAAAGACCTTTTTGATAAGATTCCATCTTTACAAAGAATACCTAAAGATAGTATTGAGATAGTTCAAACTATATCTTATTTTTCATTAAATAGTTTTAGTACAATTATTTTAACTAAGCCTGATGATTTAGACAGTGAAGAAGGTGTTCTTTTTGGTTTAATTCAAAATGGTGTTGTTGCAGGTGTTGCTTATATAGAGAATAATAATTTATATGGTTCTTTGACATCTAATAAAAAATGTATATTTTCAGTTTTTTTAGGTGAAAATAGAATACCTGGTATAGCTTATGGTCTTGATACCAAGAATATGAAAGTTAAATTTATCCCTAAATGGTCAGATATTAAAAAGGGTGATGAGGTAGTTACTAGTGGAATAGATAATATATTTTTTGCTAATATACCAGTTGGTGTTATTGAAAGTGTTGAAGAAGTAGGTAATTATAAAGTTGCTTTTATTAAAAGTTATGCAGATATTTTACATCCTGATTATCTATATTTAATTACAGATCCTTCTGTCACTCTTACATCAAATTGTAAAGCTAAAGATCTTAATATACCTTCTAATATTAATCAACTAAATAATAAACCTTTTGCTGATGTGAATAAGAGTAAAATTTCAAGTATTCCAACACTCTTAATTGATAAGACAAAAGAGATTATACAGACCAGAGAAGAGGAAGTTAGTCCTAAACAGCTAGAAGTACCTTTAGAAAAACATCTAATTGCACCCAAAAAATATAAACCAAAGAAAAAATATAAACGGAAGAAAAAGAAAAAGAAAAAGCTTATAAAAATAAAAAAGGTTAAAAGAATACAGCCTAAACCACATACTAATGATTTGAGTGTTTTCTAAATAAAATAAAAATAAAGGGTTAAAACTATGCCAAAACGAAATGATATTAAAACTATTTTGCTAATAGGTTCTGGACCAATTGTTATTGGACAAGCTTGTGAATTTGATTATTCTGGAACACAAGCCGCTAAGACTCTTAAAGAGTTAGGATACACAGTTGTATTGATTAACTCTAATCCAGCTACAATTATGACAGACCCAGAGTTTGCTCATCGAACTTATATTGAGCCTATTACTGAAGATATAATTGAAAAAATTATTAAAATAGAGTCTGTTGATGCAATTTTACCTACAATGGGTGGACAGACAGCACTTAATGTTGCTATGAGTATGCATGAAAAAGGTATGCTAGATGGTATAGAATTTTTGGGAGCAACTCCAAATGCTATCAAAAAGGGTGAAGATAGACAAGAATTTAAAAAGGCAATGATTAAAATAGGCATGGATTTACCTATATCTCAATATGCATATAATATGGATGAGGCTTTAGATGCAGCTAAAAATATAGGTTTTCCATTAATTATTAGAGCTTCATATACTCTTGCAGGTGGTGGTAGTGGTGTTGCTTATAATATGGATGAGTATAAAAAGATAGTTCAAGGTGGATTAGATGCATCTCCAATATCAGAAATTTTAGTAGAAGAGTCTCTTTTAGGTTGGAAAGAGTACGAAATGGAAGTTATTAGAGATAAGGCTGATAATTGCATCATAGTATGTTCTATTGAAAATTTTGATCCAATGGGAGTACATACAGGAGATAGTATAACAATCGCTCCAGCATTAACGCTTACTGATAAAGAGTATCAAAATATGCGTAATGCTTCTTTTAAGATTTTAAGAGAAGTTGGTGTTGATACTGGTGGTTCAAATGTTCAGTTTTCTATAAATCCAGATACTGGAAGAATGATTGTAATTGAGATGAATCCTAGAGTTAGTAGAAGTTCAGCATTGGCCAGTAAAGCTACAGGTTATCCTATTGCTAAAGTAGCAACTCTTCTTGCCGTTGGATTTACCTTAGATGAAATAACTAATGATATTACAGGAACTCCAGCATCATTTGAACCAGTTATAGATTATATTGTTACAAAGATGCCAAGATTTACTTTTGAAAAATTCCCAATGGCAAATTCTACACTTACTACAGCGATGAAGAGTGTTGGTGAAGTTATGAGTATGGGTAGAACATTTAAAGAGTCTTTTCAAAAAGCATTATGTTCATTGGAAACTGGATTAATTGGTTTTAATGAGATTGATTGTGATGAAGATGAATTAATTCATGAAATTCGTCGTTCTAATGAGAATAGAATGCTATATGTATTTGAAGGATTTAGAAGAGGTATGAGTGTTGATGATATATTTGAATTATCTAAAATAGATAGATGGTTTTTATATCAATTTGAAGAGTTGGCACAACAAGAAAAAGATATGGATATATCGCTTTTAAGCAATTCAATACAACTTAGAAAAGTTAAGTCTGAGGGCTTTAGTGATGCAATGATTGCTAAAGTTATTAATAAAAAAGATGGTTTAGAATTAACAGAAAATGATATATATAATGCAAGAGATAAGCAAAAAGTTGCATTAGAATATAATGAAGTTGATACTTGTTCAGCTGAATTCAAAGCGTTGACTCCATATTTATATTCAACTATAAATATTACTAAAATACCAAAAGAAGAGAGATTAGCCTCTAAAAAGAAAAAAGTTTTAGTAATTGGTGGAGGTCCAAATAGAATAGGACAGGGTATCGAATTTGATTACTGTTGTGTTCATGCATCTTTTGCATTAGAAGATATGGGAATAGAATCTATTATGTATAATTGTAATCCAGAGACTGTTTCTACAGATTATGATACTTCAGATATATTATATTTTGAACCAATAGACTTTGAGAGAGTTCGAAATGTAATAGAGATAGAAAATCCAGATGGTGTAATTGTTCATTTTGGAGGACAAACTCCATTAAAATTAGCTAAAGGTTTGACAGCTATTGGAGCTAAAATATCTGGAACAACAGCTAAAGTTATTGATTTGGCAGAAGATAGAGAGCAATTTTCTAAGTTTATTAATAAATTAGGTTTAAAACAGCCAGACAATGGAACGGCATTTGCGAAAGATGAAGCTATGATAATAGCTAATAGAATTGGTTATCCTGTTTTAGTTCGTCCTAGTTTTGTGCTTGGTGGTAGAGGTATGAGAACAGTTTATGGTGATAAAGAATTAAGAAAATATATGGATGAAGCAGTTAGTGTATCAAATGATGCTCCAGTTCTTATTGATAAATTTTTAGATAATGCAATAGAGCTAGATGTTGATGCAATTTGTGATGGAAAAGATGTATATATCGGTTCTGTTATGCAACATATTGAAGAGGCAGGAATTCACTCTGGTGATAGTGCATGTTCTCTTCCTCCAGTATCAATATCTATGGATATGCAAGATAAAGTTAAAGCTCAAACTGCAAGAATAGCTTTAGGTTTAGGCGTTATTGGGCTTTTAAATATTCAATATGCTATACATAGAGGTGAAATTTATCTAATTGAGGTAAATCCTAGAGCAAGTAGAACTGTTCCATTTGTATCAAAAGCAACAGGTGTCCCATTAGCTAAAGTGGCTACTAGAGTTATGATTCAAGGTGATTTAAGAGAAGCATTAAAATATTATGATACATTCAATGTTGTTAATTTTGATAAAGATATTTTAGAACCTAATCTAAAAGGTCATGTAGCTGTTAAAGAGGCAGTATTTCCATTTAATAAATTACCAGGGTCGGATTTAATTTTAGGACCAGAGATGAAAAGTACAGGTGAAGTTATGGGGATTAGTTATAACTTTGGTATGAGTTTTGCTAAAAGTCAATTTGCTAGTAAAAATAATATTCCTTTAGAGGGTAAAATATTTATATCTTTGACTGAAAGTGATAAACAATTTGCAGGTGAAATCGGTAAATCATTTAGCGACTTAGGATTTGAAATTGTTGCAACTTCTGGAACTTATAAAGCACTTGAAGATTCAGGAATTAAATCGACAAAGGTATTGAAAATATCAGAGGGTCGTCCTAATATTGATGATATGATTAAAAATGAAGAGATAGTTTTAGCAATTAATACAAGTGATAATAAAGCAAGTAAAGATGATGCTAAATCTATCAGACAGTCAGTTCTTAGTAATAGTGTTGCATATTTTACAACAATAGCAGGAGCAAAAGCTACAGCTTTAGCAATTAAAGAGTTAAAGAATAGTGGTGGAGAGTTAATTCCTAAAGCATTACAAGATTATCTAAAATAGAATATGTTAAGAGATAAATGGAGTAAAAAAGTTTTTCTTACTCCAACAGATACAACTATCGGATTTATTTCAAAATCTAGTAGTTGTTTAGATATAGTAAAAAAACGCCCATCGGATAAAGAATATATAACAGCTTTGTCTTCTCTAGAAAAATTAAAATCACTAACAAGAGTCCCTCAAAAATATAAAAATCAAGTCAGAAGAGCAAACAGGTCTACATTTATTTTTCCAAATGGAAATTCATATAGATTAGTTAAGAATATACAACATAAAAATCTAATAGATAAATTAGAAGAGACATATACAACTTCAGCGAATATAAGTGGAGAAGAATATAATAAGATATTTGCAGAGGATAATGCAGATATTATAATCTCTTTCTCTAAGTTAAATAAAAATAGTGAAGCTTCAAATATATTTAGAATTACAATAAAAAGTATAAAGAGAATTAGATAGTTATTTAATTATGATATAATAATATTTATAATACAAAGGACTTTTAATGAAAAAGAATCAATCCAATTTAGCTATATTAATAGCTATTATTTTAACATTTTCGACTATAACAGCTAATGATATAAATAAGAACCTTGTATCACAAGATGAATTAATTAAATTATACATTGCTACATTTGATCGCATTCCAGATGCAGATGGTTTGAATTATTGGACTAATGATAGTGGATTGGATATAGAAAATATCGCTAAAAGTTTTTTTGATCAATATGAAACACAGTCAAAATATCCAAAGGATTTATCTACTTTTGAATTTATTAATACAGTTTACACAAATTTATTTGATCGAACTTCTGATGAAAAGGGATTAACCTATTGGACTAAAGAGTTAGATAATTCGACAATATCGAAAGACACTTTTATATTAGCTATGATAAATGGAGCAGTAGGAGATGATGCTAAAACTTTATTAACTAAATCTAATTTTGCTAGTCAATTTATGAAAGATAATAAAAATATAGAAAAAGAAGAATATACTCGAAAAGCTAAAGTTGATTTTGAAGAATTAGATAAAAGTATTGCTAGTAGTAATTATTTACAGGATAAGATTAATGGATTAATAGATAATATAAAAGATAGTATTAAAGGTTTAGAAGAAAAATATCATGAATATACAAGTTCAGATAATAGAGGAGAGCGACCATTTACTCCTGTTTTCCAAGATGATGATGAGAAAGTAACTTTTATATCTTCTAAATGTAGTAGTAATAAGACAATTCAGTATTTAGCATATTTAACTCCAACAGATGCTTATACAGAACACTTATCTGATGTGCAGAATCTAATTTCAAATCCCAAAAATGGAAATCTTCAACCATTTTTAGATATTAGATATTTAAATCCTGTCACAAAATATATGAATGGTGGAAGTTATGATTTTTATCCAAATAATGCAGAATTTACAGGTCTTGATGTAAGAAATGGTTCATCAAATATTGGAATAGGAACAACTGCATCAAGTGGTGATAGCAGTGGTAGTATAGTTCAGTCAGAATGTATTGATAGTAGTTTAGCAATTGGTACAACGATAAATTTATATGATACTCCTGAACAGTCTATAACTTATGGTGGTCCACAAACAACATTTACATATCAATTATTATCATCTTCTTTAACCTCTCCATGGAGTTCAGATAAAAAAGGTAATTTAGCACTTCAAGCATATTTTGATAATCCAATTTATGCAAATTATTCTACAAATACAGGTGGTAGTGTATCTTATGGATTATTTTTAAATAATAAGAAAACAGGTGAAAAATTAAATTTTGTTATTGCAATATATTTAATTGGTGATGCTTGGATAGAGGAAAAAGCAGGTATAAAATTTGATCCAACTACAAATATAGCTCATGTTGCAACTTTAATCGATGATAGCTCTTGGTGGTCGACAAAATCTCCTAAATCTCAAACAGCAAAAGAGATAACAAGTGATATATCTAAAAAAACATCGGATGATGGTAAATGGAATAATTTATATAGAGTAAATATTTCATATCAAAATCTATTAGCAGTTTTAGATGAATTACAAAAAAATCCTCCAGAAGGAGCAGAGAATAAGAACTTTGGAATGAGTCCAGAAGATTGGGAAGTTGATTCAGTAATGGTTCAGTATGAACTAGAAGAGAGTGGAGGAAAAGCTCTCTTAGCAGGTTCATTTAGAGGATTTGAAGTTTATCTAACAGAAGATTCTATCTAGTCACTAATTAAGTCTAAGGAAGCAGAATTTATGCAATATCTCTCTCCTGTTGGAGTTGGTCCATCAGGGAATAGATGACCAAGATGTGATCCACACGATGAGCATCTAGCTTCTGTTCTCGTCATACCATGAGTTTTATCTACTATTAGTTCTATCGAATTTTTATCTATAGGCTGAAAATAGCTTGGCCAACCTGTACCTGAATCAAATTTTGCATTTGAGTTAAAAAGATGATTATTACAACATTTACAATTATATATTCCATTAGATTTTTCATTCCAATATATATTTTGAAATGGTGGTTCTGTTCCTTGGTTTAGACATACATTGTACTCTAATGGGTTTAATTTTTCTTTCAAAGCTTTTTTATTTAATATTATTTTATATGACATAATAAATCCCTATATTTCATTTTTAATTTAATACAATAGTATCAGAAATTTTATTATTCTATTAGTAATATTCACCTATAATACGATTATATTTCTTGGAGTTACTACTTATGACATTTTTTCAACTTATTCTATTAACCATATCAGCTGTTATCTTTTACACATTTTTTAAAAAACTCTTTAGTCAGGATTATCCTAAACGAGGTATTGATTATGAAGCTAAAACCGATGATGCTCAAATAGGTGGTATCAATAGATTTGATAAAACATTTTCTAAACCTAAAATTGAGCCAACAAGATTAGAAGAGTTGATTTCTATGGCTGATAATGCTGTCCAAAAAGATGATATGATAGATGCAAAAAAAGCTTTAGAGAGTGCATTAATTATAGACAAGGATAATATAGAGCTATTTAGTCGATATGCTTTTGTCTTAAATAGTATAAATGACTTTAATGGGGCTAGAGAGTATTATCAAAAAGTAATAGATAAAAATTCTTCAGATGATATGGCTTATGCCTCACTTGCTAATATTCTTCATAAATTAGGAGAAGATGATAAAGCAATTGAATATCATAAAAAATCAATAGAATTAGATAGAGATTATGCACCACATTACTTTAATTATGCAAATACAAAATATGATATACAAGAATTTAAAGAGGCTGTAGAATTATATCAAGAAGCTTTAAAACTAGATGAAGAGTTAGCAGAGGCTAAATATATGATTCAACAAATTAAAAAGGAGAAAATTTAGATGAGTGGACAATATTTTTTAGAGCAGGTAGCAACAGTAAAAATTCTAACACAAGTGACAAAAGTTTGTACAGAGTGTTATAGTGATATAAATGTAGGTGATAAGATATATTATGATATGCAAAATTATCGGTATATCTGCAGTAATTGTTCGGAAGGTATATTTAAAGAGATAGAGAAAAAAATAGAAACAATAGAAGAAGGTAGTCTTTTTGCTTGATAGTTGTTACTTTTAGATAAACAAACCTTCAAAAGACTATATTTTAAT
>JAMOSL010000192.1 GCA_027063105.1 Campylobacteraceae bacterium | reverse complement strand
CTATTGTCTATTAAAAATTTTATTAGGAGAATTTATGGGTAAATTTGTAAACAGTGTTGATGAGTTTTATACATATTGTAGTGAGAATGAAGTTGAGTTTGTAGATTTTAGATTTACAGATATCAAGGGTGTATGGCATCATATTAGTTATAGAATGAGTGCAGTTGAGGCTTCTATGCTAGAAGCTGGTCTTCCTTTTGATGGTTCTTCTATTGAAAATTGGCAACCAATTAATAAATCAGACATGCTTCTTAAACCTGATGTACCTACAGCATTTTTAGATCCATTTACAGCAGATAGTACGATTATTGTTATTTGTGATGTTTATGACATCTATAAAAATGAGTTGTATGAAAGATGTCCACGGTCTATTGCTAAAAAAACTTTGCAGTATATGGAGTCTGAAGGTATCGGTGACGAAGCATTTTTTGGTCCAGAGAATGAATTCTTTATCTTTGATAATGTTCAAATTTGGTCAGGTATCAACCAAACAGGTTATAGAGTAGATTCAGAAGAGGGTGAGTGGAATTATTCTACAGCTTATGGTGATATTGGAAATATGGGTCATAGACCAGGAACTAAAGGTGGTTATTTCCCAACTATGCCTACAGATTCGATGGTAGATCTTAGAGCAGAGATGATGCAAATTATGGAAGAAGTAGGACTTACTGTAATGCTTGGTCATCATGAAGTTGCACAAGCACAAGGTGAGATTGGTATTAAGTTTGGTACTATGGTTGAAGCCGCAGATAATGTTCAAAAGTATAAATATGTTGTTAAAATGGTAGCACATCTTAATGGTAAAACAGCTACATTTATGCCAAAACCTCTATATGGAGATAATGGTAATGGTATGCATGTTCATCAATCAATTTGGAGAGATGGAAAAAATTTATTCTATAAAGAGGGAGAATATGCAAATCTTTCTGAGACAGCATTAAATTACCTTGGTGGTGTATTTCAACATTCTGCAGCAGTATCTTCATTTACAAACCCTAGTACAAATTCATATAAAAGACTTGTTCCTGGATATGAAGCACCATCAATTTTAACTTACTCTAGTCAAAATCGTTCAGCTGCTTGTCGTATTCCTTATGGTGCTGGTGAGATGGCTACTAGAATTGAAACGAGATTCCCAGATTCTACAGCTTGTCCTTACCTATGTTTTTCCGTTTTAATGTTAGCAGGAATTGATGGTATTAAAAGTAAAGCAGTACCAGTAGGACCAATGGATATTGATTTATTTGAACTTACTCTTGATGAGATTAAAGAGCAAAATATTCCACAGATGCCTCGTACACTAAGAGAGTCTCTTGAAGGTCTTAGAGAAGATTTTGAATTCCTTAGACCAGTTATGAGTGATGAGTTTATTACAACATATAGACAATATATGTTTACAGCTCAAGTACATCCAGATGAAGCTAGACCAACAGGATTTGAGTTTTATTCAACTTACTCTTGTTAATAACAGTATACCCTTTTTATAGGGTATGCTTATTTTTTAAGGAATAATCTCAATATTCCGAGCTTATAACTTTTATTTAATATAAATATGATAGTATCTTCTTTAATTCTAACGAGGATATTATATGAAATTACTACTTGGTCTATTGGCTCTTCTATTTATCGAACTTTCTGCTACAGATTTAATTACTTGTAAAAGTTGTCACCCTATTATATATAATGAGTTTCAAGACTCTATCCATAAAAAATCATCTATTAATGAAGATAAGGTACATAAAGCTATCTGGGATAAACATCCAGCTAAAGCTAAAGGAAATTATAAATGTGCAAAGTGTCATACACCTAATAATGAAAAGCATCAAGGTATAACTTGTATTAGTTGTCATACTATCTCAGGTATAAAAGAACACTCACGGGCCAATGAAAATATTTATGAAACGAAAGATAAATTCTTATATTCTGCTCAAAAAGGCATGGAGGATAAAAAAGTTATATTTAAAGAGAAAAGCTCTTGGTTTGGCTTAATAAAAGAGACAACAGGTTCACCCTATCACGATATAGATTACAGTAATAAAGATTATTATACAGGTAAAATGTGTATGGGCTGCCATTCTCACAAGCAAAATAGTCATGAATTTAATATTTGTAATACAGATAAAAAAGGTGCTAAAGATGAAAAACAAAATTGTATAACTTGCCACATGCCAAAGGTTAAAGGTAGTGCTACAAATATTAGAATATCTGAAAAACATGCCTTTCATGGATTTGCAGGAGTTAGAAATTCGCCAGAACTGTTATCAAAATATATAGATATAACATATCGAAAATCCCCTAATGGTTTTAACATTATTATTCATAATAAATCTCCTCATAATCTTTTAATTCATCCATTAAGAGTTGTAAAATTAAAAACAACAATTATACAAGATGGTAAAAGTCAAAAGTTAAAAGATATTTCATTTGTAAAAATATTAGGAACTAATGGAAAACCATCTATGCCTTGGTTAGCAACAGAAGTTATAAAAGATAATATGATAAAAGACAATGAAAAACGAATCGTATCTTTTTCTAATATCTTAAAAAAGGGCGTTGAATTAGAGATAGTTTTAGGTTACTATATAGTAAATCCTAAAATTATTAAAGAACTAGGTTTAGATAAAGAAGCTGATTTAAAGAAATTTATTGAAATGAAAAAAGTCTATTTTAAAGTTCAGTAGAGTTATATTTTCTATCCTCTATATAATTGTTAATTAAAGTGCTACAAGGTATAATAGAGAATAATTTTTCATGAGGATATATAATGAGCAAAAAAACTATATTGTTATCAGGTTTATTACTATTATTAGTTTTAGGTGGATGTGCAAAAAAAAGTCCTAATCCTAATTCTGATCCGAATCTGAATCATGAGTTTGATGGTAAAGTTCAATCTAACAGTAATGTTAATAGTAATATAACAGATGGAGTTGTAAATCCTAATGATGTAGCAAGTAATACCATAACAATTGATGAGAATGAATATAATACATCTCAATCTATAAATGCCAGTACAGATGCTTTTAACAGTAGTTCTAGTGGTATGAAGAGTATCTATTTTGAATTTGGTGGATATGTAATTACTTCTAAAATGCAAAATACTATAGGATTCAATAAAACTATTTTAAATAAAACTTTAGGTGACAGAAAAGTTAAGTTAGAGGGAAATTGTGATGAGTTTGGTACAGATGAATACAATTATGCACTTGGTTTAAAGAGAACAAAAGTAGTTAAAGATTCATTAATTGCACAAGGTGTATCAGCAGATAAAATCATTGTTGTAAGTTATGGTGAAAGTAATCCACAGTGTCGTGAAGCGAGTGATGATTGTTATGCTAGAAATCGGCGAGTTGATTTACACTTGATAAGATAATATTTTGAAGATTTTTATTATTATATTTTTATTATCAATTTTTTCTTTTGCTAATCAAAATGAATTTATTATATTGCAACAGAGAGTAAATACACTGAATGAGAGAGTTGATGGCTTAACAACTTTAATAGAGGGGCTAAATATGGAGTTGGAGAAATTAAAAAGTTCTAAGAACTCCAAAACGAATGATGATATTAACACACGATTAAATACTTTAGAGGCAAAGGTTGATTTACTTAGTAAGGGTAAACTACAAGAGCTTCCAGATAACAATCTAATAGTACCAGAAAAACAACTTTCTCCTAAGCCTATGTTAAAACCATCTAAACTATATACTCAGGGTGTACAATTATTTATAAAGCATAAATATGATGATGCTAGAAAGAAATTTGAGATAACAGATAAGAAAAATTATAAGAGAGCATCTAGTAATTATTATCTTGGTGAGATTAGTTATTATACAAAAAAATATAATGATGCTATTTTCTTTTTCAAAAAAAGTGTTGGTATTTATGATAATGCTATATATAATGATAAACTCTTATTACATACTGCTATTTCATTAGAGAAAATTAATGATAAAAAACAAGCAAAGATATTTTATGAGATGATAATAGAAACTTATCCGAAGAAATCTAGTGCTATTGTTGCAAAAGAAAATCTTTTACAACTTTAAAAAATTATACTATAAGGGGACTATATTGAAATATTTCTTATTTTTGGTTCTAATTCTAAATGTAATATTATTCGCAGAACATAGTAGACTTATACCTATTTCTAAAACTAAATTTATATATATAAATAAAAGTGGGGAGCGAAGTAATGTTGATATGACAGGTAAAGATTTTATATTAATATCTCTTCGAGAGAAAAATAGTGATGGAAGATTCTATGCTGTAGATAGAGACAAAACAGTTTGGCTTAGTTCAGGAATCACATCTGGTATAGATAAATTTACACCATCTGGAGTTTGGAAGGTTTTGCGAAAAAAGAGATATCATATGTCAAATGCATATCCAGATGAAGATGGTATAAATAATATGGATTATAGTTTATTCTTTACAAATAGAGGACATGCAATTCATCAAGGAAGTATGACTGGAATGTCTCATGGATGTATACATGTGCATAAAAGGGTAGTTCCAACTTTATTCAATTGGGCATGGATTGGAATTCCTGTATTAACTACTAGAGAGAGTTATATGAAATTTGCAAAGCGAGATTTAAAAAGAATTTATCGTAAAGTTGTTAAAACACGAAGACGAGCAGACCATACTCTTCAAACTTTTAAAAGATAAAGATAATTATCCATAAGGATTACTAAAGTTTGCTTAGCTACAATAGCAAAAAATTAAATAAATGGAGATATTTTAATGGCAATAGAAAAAGAAAATTGTGTAGTTGCAATAGAGTATGAAGTAAAAGAAGCAGGAACAACTGAAGTTGTAGATAGTAATAAAGGTTCTGAACCATTAGAATTCATTACAGGTATTAATCAAGTTATTATTGGTCTTGAAAATGCTTTAGTTGGTATGGAAAAAGGCGAGAATGGCGATATTTTAGTTAAAGCTTCTGATGCTTATGGTGAATTAAATCCTGAAGCTCTTCAAACTCTTCCAGTTGAACAGTTCGATGGTGTTGAATTAGCTGAAGGTTTAGTTCTTTATGGTCAAGGTGAGCAAGGTGAAACTGTCCAAGTTGTTGTAAAATCATTTACAGAGAAAGAAGTTACTATTGATTTTAATCATCCTTTAGCAGGTAAAGATTTAATGTTTAGCGTAACTGTAGTTGAAGTTAGAGATGCAACAGCAGATGAAATTTCAGCTGGTATGGTTGGTGGAAACGCTGACGAATGTTGTACTACAGGTGGTTGTGGCTGCGATTAATGCCGAACCAAAATACCTCCAGTCTTTCTGGTGGTTTAAATAATATTAAAAAATTCTCTCAAATAAATTTCTAAAATATATTAAATCTAATTAGTCAATAATAGCATAACTTTAATTATAAAAAGGTATAATTGCTTTAAATATAGGTTAAACATAAGGATGTGCTAGTATGAAGTTCGAAGATATCGAAATAGAAGATGGAGAAGATTTTGCAACGATGCTCGAGGAATCGTTTAAAAAATCAGAATCAAAAAGTGATTTAGTTGAGGGTATTATTGTTAAGATTGTTGAAGATGAAGAACAAGCAATTATTGATATTGGTAGAAAAAATGAAGCATTCCTTCCACTAGAGCAGTTAAAAGATGAAGATGGTGTAATTATTTTCAAAGAGGGTGATACTCTAAGTGTTGTTATAACTGGTAGCAGAGGTGAAAGACCAATGGTATCTTATGATATGGCTAAAAAAAGAGCTGCACTTAATGAATTTATAGCTGAATATGATGATGAGCAAGAATATATCATCGAAGGTGTTGTAAGTAAGAAAAATAAAGGTGGATATGTTGTTGATTGTGACGGTTTAGAATTCTTTATGCCAAGAACACTATCTTATCTAAGTGCAAAAATTGATGCTGTTGGTAAGAAAATTAAGGCAGTTATCGTAAAAGTTGACAAGGACAAAAGTTCAGTTGTAATCTCAAGAAAAGAGTTAATTGAGAGAGATAAAGCTAGAGTTCAAGAAATTGTTGACACACTACTTGAAAATAAAGATGTTGTCGAAGGTACTATCAAAAAAATTACAAGTTATGGTATGTTTGTTGATGTTGGTGGAATGGACGGATTGGTTCATTATTCACAAATTTCTCACAAAGGTCCAGTAAACCCTTCTAAATATTTTGAAGAGGGTGATATTGTAAATGTTGTTGCATTAGATTATGATAAGAAAAAGAGACATTTATCTCTATCTGTAAAAGATGCAAATCCAGATCCTTGGGCTGATATTGATAGTATTATTGGTGTAGGTGATACAGTTACAGCAACAATTAGTAATATTGAACCTTATGGTGTTTTTGTTGACCTTGGTGAAGATTTAGAAGCATTCTTACATGTATCTGAAGTATCTTGGGATAAAAATGTTAAACATCCAAAAGATTATTTAACAATTCACGAAGAGATTAATGTTGAAGTTATCGAAATTGACAAAGAAGGTAGAAGATTAAGAGTTAGTCTTAAAACACTTCTTCCAAAACCAATGGACGCATTTAGTGATAAATATAAAACTAATGATGTTGTTACAGGGATTGTATCTTCTTTAACTGATTTTGGTGCATTTATTAAAATTGATAGTGTAGAAGGACTTTTACATAATCAAGAAATTTCTTGGGATAAGTCACAAAATGCTAAAGATGTATTACAAAAAGGTGATGAGGTAGAAGTTAAGATTATCAAAATTGATAGAGATGCTGGTAAAATTTCTTTAAGTAAAAAAGCATTAGAAGACTCACCAGTTAAAGCATTTACTGATACTCATAAAGTTGGAGATATTGTTGAAGGTATAGTTAAAGATCAAAAAGACTTTGGTGTATTTATTTCTCTAGTAGAGAATGTTGATGCATTAATCAGAACAGAAGATTTACATCCTCTTAAACCTGAAGAGATTGTAAAAGGTCAAGAGATTAGAGCTGTTATTAGCTTTATTGATTCTAATAATGATAGAATCAGAGTATCTATTAAAAGACTTGAAAGACAAGAAGAGAGAGAAGCTATGAATCAACTGAATCTTGATCAAGATGATAGTATGACTCTAGGTGATGCTTTAATGGGTAAATTTAACCAATAAATTAAAAACTATAAATAGAAAGTGGAGAATAATCTCCACTTTTAATAAATAAATATAAAGGCTGTTTAATGTCAAAAATTACAGTTGTAGTATGTGACCATATTCATCAATCAGGTTTAGACTTGTTAGAGAATGATGAACAAATAGAGCTGATAAACGCTGCTGATGAGCCAAAAGATAAACTTATCTCTGAAATTATTCCCAATGCTGATATTGCTATAACTAGAAGTTCTACAGATGTAGATGAAAAATTCCTTGAAAATTCAGATAATATAAAAGCTATTGTTAGAGCTGGTGTTGGTGTTGACAATGTTGATATGGATGGTTGTAGTAAAAGAGGTATTATAGTTATGAATGTACCTACTGCAAATACTATAGCTGCTGTTGAATTAACAATGACTCATCTATTATCTTGTGTACGAAAATTCCCTTATGCTCATAATAATCTTAAGTTAGACCGTGTTTGGAGACGACAAGATTGGTATGGTACAGAGCTTAAAGATAAAAAGATAGGAATAATTGGATTTGGAAATATTGGTTCAAGAGTTGGTACAAGAGCTAAAGCTTTTGAAATGGATGTTTTAGCTTATGACCCTTATGTTAATGCAAGTAAAGCACTTAATCTTGATATTAAATACACTCAAAATTTTGAAGATATTTTAAATTGTGATATTATTACAATTCATACTCCAAAAAATAAAGAGACTGTTGGAATGATTGGCAAAGATGAAATTGCTAAGATGAAAGATGGTGTTATCCTAATTAATTGTGCTAGAGGTGGACTTTATGATGAAGATGCACTTTTAGAGGGTCTAGAAAATGGTAAGATTGCAATGGCAGGTATCGATGTATTTAATGAAGAACCAGCAACAAGTCATCCATTTTTAGATTTAGATAATGTAACTCTCACTCCACATTTAGGAGCAAATACAAAAGAATCTCAGAGAAATATTGCTCTTCAAGCATCTCAACAAGCTATTGATGCAGCTAAGGGAATATCTTATCCTAATGCTTTAAATTTACC
This sequence comes from Campylobacteraceae bacterium, assembly GCA_027063105.1. Taxonomy (GTDB): domain Bacteria; phylum Campylobacterota; class Campylobacteria; order Campylobacterales; family Sulfurovaceae; genus SZUA-451. Next base: position 2,766 of record JAMOSL010000192.1, on the reverse strand, counting down.
TATTAAAGAGAATGAATTACCAGACTTTGTTAGACCATTTTTAGAGTTAGTTCAAAAAATGGGACATCTAAGTGCACAAATCACTAAAAGTGCTATTAGCTCAATCACAATTATAACTAAAGGTGATATTGGCGAATATATTTCATCTATGGGAACTTTTGCTACTGTTGGTGTTTTGACTGAGTCTATTGGTAATCAGATAAATTATGTAAATGCAGAGTTTGTTGCAAAAGAGCGTAATATTAATGTAATTACAGAAGTAAAAGCTAATGATACAGGATTTACTAATAAAGTTACTATTAAATTGACAACACAGCATGGTGTAATATCTATTTCTGGTACTGTATTTGATGGAAATAAGCAGAGAATTATTAAAATTGATGACTATCATTTAGATATTGAACCAAAAGGAAATATGATTTTCTTTAGGAATACAGATACTAGAGGAGTAATTGGTGAAGTTGGAAAGACTATAGCTGATCACGATTTAAATATTGCAGATTTTCGTTTAGGAAGAGATGACAAATCTCAAGCATTGGCTGTAGTTGTAGTTGATGGTGATATTTCAAAATCTCTTATGACTAAGTTAGCCTCTATGGAAGAATGTATAAGTGTAAGTTACGCAAACTTATAATTTTTTATTAAATAAATAGTGCTATCACTTGATGGCACTATTTGCACTAAAATTGATTTTAATCATAAATTAATCTAATATTTACTATAATAATTCTATTTCAAGCCAATTGCTATTATAAATTATAATACTTAAAAGGGGTATATATCATATGAAAATAAGAAAATCTATATGTTTAGTTTTATTAACATCAATTCCATTATTCGCAGATTTGCAAAACCTAACACTAAATAAAGCACTTAATATTGTTGAAAATGAGAATTTAGAACTTAAAATATCTAGATTTGAAGAACAAATTAAAGATTATGAAGCAGAAGCTACAGATGGTATTAATTATGGTACTCTTGATTTAACTTTTAATGCCTTGCGTTCAAATAATGCTTTAAATTCTTTCGGTTTTAAATTACAAAGTAGAGAGGCTAATTTTGGAGATTTTGGATTTAGTGATTTTCTAGGTGGAATCGGTGGAATGATGAAAGCTTCAGGGGGAGATTTTGGTACATTTTCTGAAATGATGAGTAATCCTTCAGCACAATCACAAATGTTGGAAGTAGAACCAACTGATTTAAATTTTCCAGATGCAAGAAATCATTTTGAAACAAAACTAACATTTAAAATACCTCTTTATACAGGTGGTAAATTAGCAGAATACAGTAATATAATGCATTCAATGTATCGTATGAGTAAATTAGATACTAAAAAATTATTAGATGCTAAAATATATCAAGTTAAAAAAGCATATTATGATATTTCATTAGTTGATAATTATATATATAACCTTCAAAAGATTAAAAAGAATATTAAAAGACTTCAAAGAATAGTAGAGTCTATGAAAAAAGAGGGTTATGCTAAAGATATTGATATATTAGAGGTTCAAGCAAGAGATGCAGAAGCTACTAGCTTATATAATCAAGCTCAATTAAATAGAAAGTTAGCATATCAATTTTTATCATTTTTATTAAATAAAGAGGTTCAATCTATTAAGAATGTTAAAGAGATGCCTCCTATGCCATTAGTTATACTTTCTGATGTATATAGGGATAATATAGATATTCAAAAAGCAGTTTTAGGACTTGAAATTAGTGCAATGGCTGTTGATGTTCAAAAAGCAAATTATCTTCCTATGGTTGGAGCATTCGGAGAGTACGGAAGTGCTGATAATAGTGCATTCAATGATTTTACAGAGAAAGATAGTTATACCGTTGGTGTACAAGTTAGTATGAATATATTTAATGGTGGAATAGATCGAGCTAATATAGAAAAAGCCAAAGTTAAAAATCTACAAGTAAAATCTCAAGTAGAATTAGCTAAAAGAGGTATAGCACTCAAAACTAAACAGTTAAAAACTGAAGCATTAAGTCTTGAAAGTGATATTAAGAATTATGAAACACAACTTAAGTTTGCATCAAGAGTTTATGAGAGTTATAGAGAAAGATATAGAGAGGGTGTTGTATCTATTAGTGATGTTTTAATTAAACAATCTAAGCAGTTAGAAGTTCTTTTGAAATTACAGACAGTAAAAAATAAGAGAAATGCGAAAGTATTTGAGTTAAATAGTATTTTAAATGCAGGAGAATAAAATGAAAAAGATAGTAATTATAGGTCTAATTTTTTTAGTATCAATCGTTAATAGTGCTGAGTTAGAGCTTAGTGGTAGTATAGTATCTGATAATCAAAAAATGATGACAAGTCGATATATGGGATTTGTCAAGAATATGTTAGTTAGTGAAGGAGATATTGTTGAAAAGGGTCAGTTGCTTTATGAAATTGATTCAAAAGAGATAGAATCAGCAGAAAGACAAGTTGATTTAGCAATTTCACAAGCAAGATTAGCCTTGCAAATGAATAGAAGTCAATATGATAATATTGTTACAAATTTTGCTAGATATAAAAGATTATATCAAAAGAAAATGGTTTCTAAATATGAGTTAGAACAGTTAGAGCTTGGTGCTAAGAATATGAAAGATATGGTCAAAATTGCAAAAGAGCAAGTAAATCAAGCATTAGCCAAAAGAGATGAGGTTTTAAATCAATATAAGTATCTTAAGATAACAGCACCAAATGATGGTGTCATTGTTGCAAAGAAATTAAATGAGGGAGAGATGGCAATTCCTGGAATGCCTGCACTTGTT
>JAMOSL010000191.1 GCA_027063105.1 Campylobacteraceae bacterium | reverse complement strand
ATAGTTCCTACATACCATACATTTACAATCTGGATCTATTGGTAAAGGGTCTTCCTTAAATTTTGCACCTTTTATATTTATCTTTCCAAAAGATGTAAATAGTGTTCCATTTCTTGCATTCCTTGTCGGCATTACACAATCGAACATATCAACACCTCTTTCTACATTTTCTACTAAATCTTCTGGAGTCCCCACACCCATTAAATATCTTGGTTTATCTTCTGGCATAAATTTAGTTGTCCATTCAACAGTGTCATACATATCTTGATTGGCTTCTCCAACACTAAGTCCACCAATAGCAAATCCATCATAATCTAATTCACAAAGCTCTTTCGCAGATTTTTCTCTAAATACTTTATCAGTTCCACCTTGAATAATAGCAAATATATTTTGGTATAAATTTTTACCATTTTGCTGATTTTCTTTATGATATTCTATTGACTCTTTAGCCCAGTTGGTTGTTCTTTCAATAGATGCTTTTATTCTTTCTTGAGTTGCAGGAAGAGCCACTAAATCATCTAGTATCATCATAATATCAGAGCCTAAATTAGCTTGAATATCTATAACTTTTTTTGGTGTAAAATAGTGTTTACTTCCATCAATATGACTTCTAAAAGTAATTCCACCCTCATCAATTTTTACATTATCACTTAATGAAAATGCTTGAAATCCACCACTATCTGTTAAAAAACTTTTCGGATATTTCGTAAATCCATGAAGCTTACCCATTTTATTAATTATTGTATCTGTTGGTCTTAAGTATAGATGATATGTATTCCCTAAAATTATCTCTGGGTTAAGAAAAGTCTCTAAATCTGTGGCATCTAAAGATTTAACAGCTCCTACTGTTCCTACTGGCATAAAAACTGGAGTTGTTATTGTTGAGTGAGCTGTTTTAATGGTTGTGGCTCTAGCTTTTCCATCTATATTATCTATTGTAAAAATCATATATTAATATTCCTATTTTTATATGATTATACAATATTGACTTTAACCTCCTGATAACAAGCATTTTCACCTTCTTCACTTATTATAGGTGGCGTTAGATAATTTACACCTATTGCATTTGATTTAATAACTATAGAATCATCTCTAATATCAAAACTATTTTTTACAATAAATTTATGCTCTCCCCATTTAGAAGATATAACTATCTCTTCACCATCTTCATATCCTGTCTTTGGATTTAAAGATACAATATTATCTCTTTTAAATTGCGTATTCATTGAATGTTTAGATTTAGGAGTTATTAGCCAATACTCAATCTTCTCTCTTTTATCTTTATTTACTTTTCTATATTTTCTTAACTGTTTTAAAGATATAAAGTCATCATCAAAATCATCAATAAAAATAAATTCATCTTCACCTTTTCCAAATCCATTTGAATAGGGCAATTCTTGATATGCAGGTGAACGATATTTCCCATCTATTTTATCACATTGATTTAGCCAATTATTAATATAAAAATTTTCATCTTTTAATACATTAAATCCTAGTCTATCATACATCTCTTTTGTAAATTGATATTCACTAATTCCAAAACTAGATTCTATAGCCTTATTCATTTTAGTTACTCTATAATCTCCATAGTTTAGTCTGACATCATCTTTTTCAAAAAAGTTTTTAGCAGGTATAACTATCCTAGCTCTTTTACTTGTCTCATTTTCATATAATCCAAAATATATTAGATTTTCTACATTTTTCAAGTTATCAATTACTTCATTACTATTTGGCATACTCTCTGCTGGATTCCCACCTTGAATGAGAACTGTTTTAAAATTATTAAAAGGAGTTCTTGCTTTACTGACTTTATTGCATTTAATATCAAATGGATTAATAAAGCCAAGTTTAGAATTACCTAAATATCCAACTCCACAACCCTCTTTACCAAATAATCCTAATATTGAGGCTAATGAATCTATTGCCCATAAAACTGAATGACCTATCATATATTTTTGAACACCATTTCCAACCAATATAACAACTTTGTCTGCCTTCATATATTCTAATACTTCTCCAAAAATATTTAAATCTAACTCGAGATATTCTAACATAGCTTTTATTCTAAATGTTCTTGTAAAATCATAAAACTCTTCATATTCAGGAGCAAACTTATCTAACCATTTTATATTTTCAGTATCTTCCATAAATATAAGTCTAGCTAATAACAAAATAAAATATATATCACTTCTTGGTTTAATTTGAATAAAAAGATTAGCTTTCCTTGCAAGAGATGTTTTTATCGGATCAATTACAACTATTTTTTTATTTTTTAAATAAGGTATTAAATGACTATTTGTTGTAGAGATATTTCTACCCCACACAATTATCACTTCAGCTTTCTCTATTTGTTCTATCGGTAAAGTTCTATTTATTCCTCTACCTTCAATTATTCCAGCATCACCAGCTCCATCACAGAGAGAACCTTTGGTTAAGCTTCCTCCTATCTTTTCAAACAGAAGATTTGTTATCTCTTGCATCACTCCAAAGTTTCCAGAACCACGCCATAAAAGAGAATTTTTACTTAGTGCTTCAGCTGTTGCATCTAATGCCTCTTCTATAGTGACTTTTTTACCATCAATAGTCGGAGTCTCTAGTCTTTTAGCTTCAAACATATCTTTATTAAGAAGAGAACAGAGTGTTCCATTATTTGTATTTGCTTTTAATTTTAGATACTCTTCTGCATTAACAGTTATCTCACAGGCATCTCCACAATCAAGTCCACAAGCAGTTTTAATCATTTTAATTCAATTTCCACTAAACTAGAAAATCTTCTTTTTGGAGATTTTATATATATTTCAGCTCTATATAGTGAGATATACTTTTCATCTGCACTATTCCAAATTTTGTCTATTCTATAATCTGTTGCATTCCCATCAATATAGATTTGCTTATCATGAACATCTTTAATCTCATTAGGCTCTAAAAATAGAGTAAGTTTAGCTTTACTTTGGTCTTGAACAATCGCCAATGGAGAACTTGGATTAACAAAATCTCCAGCTCTAACAGATATTTTATAAAGATATTGATTATTTATCTTAATACTCTTCTTTTGAATACTATCTTTTAATCTTTCAATTTTTAATTTCATATCTAATATTTGTTTTTTAATATTTCCAATTTTATCTTTTGTAGATAAGTATTGATTTTCTGAAGATACAAAATTATTAAAAGCATTATCTTTTTGATTTGTAGATGCAGTAGATAACTTATTTATTCTTTGATAATAAGCTTTTTGTCTCTTAAGAGATTTATTAAGACTTGATAGTATATCTTTGTTAATCTTCAAACTGCTTTTAAAAATAGCAAGACTCTCTTTAGATACATTCAATTCAATTTTATCCATAACATCATCTAAATGAATAATTTCTCCATTCCCAATCATCTCTCCCTCTGACTGTAAATCAACAGATAAGACCTTAGCACTAACAGCCGATTTAATAGTGATAGTTTGATAAGGCTCAACCTTGGCATAATGAATTTCTGAAAACAGAATAGTAGAAGATAGAATGAACAATAACGAAAATTTAAGCATAAAAACCTCTTTTTTTATAATTCTACTATGTTAAAATAGGAATAACTTTAAAATATAAAAGGAGAGCTTAGATTATGTTAATAATAGAAGCAAAATTACCCACAAAAGATTTACCAATTAGAAGGATTTTATCAAAACTTTTTCAATCATTTATATATAAAAATATAGATGATAAAGAGCATGATGGATATAAACATCCAAATGGCAAAGTATTTAAATCTATGAATTTTAAAATTGCTTATATTGAGAATATGATAGAGATAAAATTTGTAGCTTTAGATAAGAATAATGAAAAAAAAATTGCTGAATATATACTTCATAATAAATTAGAATTAGGAGAGATTCATATCGTTCAAACAACAATATCTATTGAGAAAAGATATTTTAAAACATCAAATAGAATTAAAGTAGGAGGATTTATATCATGTGCAATCAAAGATGGAAAATCTAAGAATAAAATATATTTAGAACCAAAAACAGATAAATTTCAAGAGATACTTTATAATAATACAATAGAGAAGTATCAGGCACTATTTAATAAATCGTATAAAGGAAATTTAAATATTAGATTAATAGATCAGAAACCAAGAGAGAGAATATTCTATTATAGTAGAGGAGCAATTAAAGCGTGGTATGGAGTGTATGAGATAGAAGCAGATAGTGATATGCTCAATATGATACTAGATAGTGGGATAGGGGCTAACTGCATGAAGGGGTTGGGGTTTGTGGAGATTATAAGATAAAAATAGATAAACTATTAAAAAGGAGTAAAAAATGGGTGACATAATCACAACATTTTCTAAAATAGGCTCACACTATTTAGAAGATGAAAAGAGGGTGAAGAATAAAGCGTTTGAATATGGCATAGTAAAAGTTTATCTTTTTGATATTAAAACTAAAACGATAGAACCATCTTTGAATATTAAAAAAGAGGATTTGATTATTATACGGTTTGGTGTGGGGGCTAATAGTGGTAATCTTTTTCCTAATATATTTTTTAAAAACAAAGATGTAAATACAAATTTTGATAAGTTTAGCAAAGCAATTTTAAAATCCAATAAAAATTTACTATCTTATTTTTTACAAGAAGAGATATTTGGAGATAAAAAATTACAACTAATTTACAACACCTTAGCCAAAAAAGATTGACTAAAGCGAAGTTTAG
>JAMOSL010000190.1 GCA_027063105.1 Campylobacteraceae bacterium | reverse complement strand
TTTATTGGTTTTGGCTATCTCTTTTACTGATATGCCATTACCATTGGAGATTTGACGGATTAGTGATGGGATTAGTTCTTCTATTTTTTGACTTTTTAGTATCAAAATTTATCCTTACTTCATTAATCTCTTAATATCCTTTTCTTCATCCCCTTGTTTTATCAAATAACTTTCAGCATGTTCGTTTAAATTACTAAGCTTAGTTTTAATGATACTTAGTTCTCCATTTCTATGAATCTCTGTCATTTTATCAAATACTTCTTTTTTATATTGTGTATCTTTATTTCCAGAAAGATGTTCTCCCTTACTTTCTATAATATAAACTATTTCCAATTCGTTATCATCTGACTTCTTAGCTACAATAAAATCTGGATGTATTTTATTCTTTTTCCAGCCCTGAATTGCATACCATTTTTTGGCTACCTTATTTCGTACCCACCAAAGTACATTGTTTTGTTTGTCTATAATATCTCCAACATTTTTTTCTAATTTATTAAGTGATAAAAGATCTAAATCTTCATAAAGATAATTATTATATGGATTCACTGAACGAGATACTTCAATTTTATCACTATATGGAATTCTGTATCCAATTGTTTCATGATCTATAATTGCCAAACAAAGTTCTTTCTTTTCTAACATCATAGCAAAGAGTTTTCTTTCTTGATCTTCTTTAATATTCACAAGTTCTTTTACAAGTTCTGCAACAATATAACTAAAATGCTTTGCTATAGTTTCTTCTCCCAAAGTACTAATTAAGTCATTGAGGAATTCATAGGCTTTTCGTCTTGCTAAAAATGGATTGTCTATAACTTCTGTAAAGCGTCTTGTAATATAACTGTAAGAAATATTATTTTCATATATTTCTACCTTTCCTTGCTTTTTATGATCAACACTTTTTTTATCTGTGATTGTAATAATATATGTATCACGCTCTTTATTTTCATCACTTAGAGAATCTTTTATTTTATCTATCTGACTTTTGCTAAGCACTATACTCTCAAAGTCAAGTTTCTCTTTAATATCTCTTGCATAATTAAAACGTCTTCTAGCAATACCTGCATACATCATTAACCATACAGGTAGATAAAACTGCTCTACCTTGTCTATAAAATCTTTTTTAATTTTTACAGTTTTTTTAGAGTTTCCAGCGCCTGACTCTTCACCACCTGTTACAATACTCCCTGTAATATCTTCCAAACCTTCTGATTTTAATCCAGATTCTACATGTTGTAACACTTCGGAAACATTACCCTTACAAAAATAGACATAACTTTCATCAAGTGCAGGTATCCCCGTCTTTTTTACATAAGGCTGCCTAAGGATACGCCCTACAAGCTGAGTCATAGATGAATTTGATTGAGTATTTGGAATTATTCCAAGAATATAAGCAAAAGGGTTATCCCATCCCTCTTTAAGTGCTTCTTTAGTAATAATATAACGAACTTCTACATCTTTAGACAAGAGATTAAGATTCTCTATATCATTTTGACTACTACTTTTGATAGCAATATTATCGGCATTGACTCCAAGTTCTATGAGATACTCTTTAACATCCATAGCATGAACAGGCCCTTTACCTCTTTGATCTTTCCCTGTAAGTTCTGCTTGAATGAGAGCCATTGGACGGATGTATTTGCCATTTGATCGTTGGTAAACTATAGCCTCTTTTTCAAGGCTTTCTCTCTTCTTCTTGATATTACGAAGCATTGCTTTCCAGTCATTATCATCATTGGCAGGAGGGATGATGTGCATATCAAGCTTTATCATCTCCTCTTCTTTCAGCTCCAGTCCTGAAACTTTTGAAATGATGTTCATTCCTGTTTTTGGCGTAGCACTAAATCCTATAATCATTTCTGGATTAAGATTGTTTATTGTCTTCTTGGCTGTCTCTGTAAATACCTTATGTATTTCATCAATGATGATAAGAGGTTTTGAAACACGGATAGCATTACCTAAAGAGGATTTAACAAGCTTTTGCCTCATATAATCAAAATAATCTACATTTGGGTATTGCTCTATGATTTTTTTGTGCAGATCATAACGGTTATCAGCAGGGAAAAAGCCTTCATATCCTCCACTATCTTGAAAAACTTTTAAACCTTCTTTTCCTTTTGTTCTGCTAACAGACTGAATCATGACAAATAAAATAACCAAATTGTTTGCGATATCATTTTGGGTAAGCTTTTGACCTTTCTCCAAAATAATAGTATTTCCACCACTGGACTGATCTATAAATTGCCTAAGATGATGAGATTTGTCTTTTAGTTGTCTAATGGTCTGAGAGTAGATAGTTTCACTTGGTACTATCCAAACAACTAAACCATGCTGCTTCTTAGCAAAACGGGTTTGATATTCTTTAATAGCTTCGATTGCTAAAAGTGTTTTTCCTCCTCCTGTTGGCACTTTTACTACAGTTCTAGGATAAAAATTTCCTAAACCATTTTGTGCTTTATCATTATACGGACAATCAAGTTCTTTAAAAACATTTTCTACCCAATTTGCAGGAATCTTATCTCTCATCTCCTCTGGTACAACAGAGAGAATCTTATGCATCTCTTCTTTTTTCTCTCCACATGTACCAAAAAAATGAGATAGATCAGCTACAACCCTTTCTTGATATCGTTTAAGATACATCCCTATACCTCTTGATTTCTAGTAAATAAGTTATAAGGAATGGAAACAAACTCTATATTCATTTCCTGAAGATCTTCTTCATCCAGGAAACAAGCAGGAGCATAAACAATAACTTTCTTCTCTCCAGACTTTGCCCTAAAACTTTCTGCTTTTTCATAGTTAAGTGCTAGCCGTTGAAGTCTTTCCATATTATTATCATAAATCAGATATAAATCTTGATTGTTTTTTGTTCCTACTAAGTAACCTTCATAATCAAGGTGTTCGTCATCTTCCTGATGCTCACCCATAGCTAAATAATACACATATTTAGCAAAAGTTTCATAAGGTGGCAATTCACCATCCAGCAGTGTTTCTGCATCAAGAGCTTGTCCAACTCTTACATATTCAAGACCTGAATTATAGCCATATTTGTCTATTGCTCGTACTATTCTTTCTCTAGTAATGTCTCTACAAATATTCTTATCTGGCTCTTTTTCGCTATTTTCTGGCATTTGTACCAAAATATACTGGCGAGTACCACCATCTTCTTTATTCAGTTCCATAACCGCATGAGCTGTTGTTCCAGATCCTGCAAAAGAATCAAGAATAATCGAATCTTTATCAGTGAAGTATGATAAAAGCTCTTTGGAAAATTGATACGGTTTTGGATTATCAAATTCTATACCTAATTGTTTAAATACTGCATCATCACTTCCACCATAAAAAATAACTGAAGGTATATTTTCATTCATATTTTCTTCTAAAAGATACTTTCTTCTGGGTTGTGTTGTTTCATCATTGCCAAATAATATTAGATTTTTATCCAATAGTTTTTTCATGGTTTCAGGTGGATTTCTCCATCCTCTTTCTGGAACCGGACAAGCTTTCTGCGTTATTGTGTGAAGCAATGGGATAAAATATTCTTTGGGTGCTTGTTTTTTATTTGGCCAAGCCATTGATACCGATTGATAAACTTTTCCAGTATTATCTATAAATTTATATGCTTTTTCTCCATTTGTAAAATCTTGTTTTTTAAGCCAATTGTTAAATTGAATATTAATATCTTCAAGGGTACATGGTTGCTTAAATTCTTCAATACAAGACTCTGGGATATTATATTTAGCAATAGTCTCTTTTAGCTCTTCAGGTAATTCAACTTTACCGAGTTTTTTAAAAAGTTGTTTTGCTTTATTTAATATTTTTGTTGCATTTTTCTTTGGGCGTTTCAACTCATTTGAGGCTTTAAATATATCTATGTTTTTTGCAAATAAAACTATATATTCATGTTCCACAGCAATAGTCTTAGAATCACCCTTCGGGTTTCCCTTATCCCAAATAATTGTACCAACTTCGTTTTCTTCACCAAATATTTCTATTAGCAACCCTCTTAAAGATGATATTTCATGTTCATCTATATGAATAACAATTACACCATCCTCTCTTAAAAGCTCATATAACATTTTAATGCGTGGTGTCATCATGCAAAGCCATTTGTCATGTTTTGTAAGATCCTCTTTTGCTACTTCCTTATTAAGCCATTCATTAATCATTGGAGAGTTTGTTGCATCATTATATGTCCAATGTTCCTTACCAGTATTATAAGGGGGATCTATATAAATACATTTAATTTCACTTGTATACTGTGGGAGTAGAGCCTTCAAAGCAACAAGATTATCACCTTCCATAATCAAATTACCATTAGATTGTTCAGGCTGAAAATCAAGATTTTTTACAGAATCCAAAGTATGATAAGGAACACTCATATGATGATTCCATATGATATTTTTCCCTTTAAATTGTAATGTTGGCATAATTTTTCATTCCTTATTAAAATATTACATTTTAGATATATTACTACACTCATGGTTGCTTCGTACTTAATACTAAATATTTTGATACTAATAAATAAATTTCATGCAATATATTACATTTATCACAAAGAACATGACGCAATTCCTCAGACTATAGATGTCAAAGTTGAAAAGTTCAAACGAATCAATGTTATGATGAGAAGTGACATACTGGAAGTATTACCAGAAAGACTTGTAGAATTTAATAGTAATCGTAGTGCCTACTTACAAGCCTTAGTTCTTCAAGATCTACAAAC
>JAMOSL010000189.1 GCA_027063105.1 Campylobacteraceae bacterium | reverse complement strand
ATCAGGATTAGTTCTATATTGGCTAACAAATAATGTTCTCTCAATTGCTCAACAATATTATATAAATATAGCTTATGCAAAACATAAAGATGCTATAGCTCTGGCACATAATAAAAAAGAGGAGAGCCAAAAATGATGAGAATAGAAGCTCCAACTCTTGAAGAGGCTTATGAAAAGGCGTCTATTAATTTAGAGTGTTCTGTTTCGGAGTTGAAATCTGAAGTCATTCAGCATCCATCAAAAGGACTCTTAGGCTTTATGAAAAAGAGTGCTATTATTATTGTTGTGTGTGATACAAATGAGGAAGTTGAAGAATATAGTAAAGTTATTCAAGAAGAAAAGATAGTTACAGAAAAAAAAGATATAGAGAAGCCTATTTCTGAAAAAGAGGTTCTTGATAGTTTTTTTGAAGATGATTATAAAGAAAAAAGACCTGATAATAATAATTTTGAATTATCAGAGAAGATAGAGAAAGAGTTACAAGAACTTATGAAAATTAGTTGTTTTAATATTGATATTGTTGAAGTTGATGTTGTTGATAATACAGCTCTAATATTTATAGATGGAGAAGATGCAGCACTTTTAATTGGTAAAGAGGGATATAGATATAATGCTTTATCTTATATGCTATTTAATTGGTTGTTTAGTACTCATGATTTATATATAAAATTAGAAATAGCCGAATTTTTAACAACACAGCAAGAGATGATAAGAAGTTATATTGAACCTGTAATAGAACATGTTAATATTAATGGGAAAGGTAAAACTAGGCCATTAGATGGTATATTAGTTCAAATTGCATTAGAACAACTTAGAGAAGCATTTCCAAATAAATATGTAGCAGTAAAGACTGCTAGAGATGGTAGAAGATTTATTTTAATAAATGAATTTAACAGTAGAAAAGATGGCTGATACAATATCTGCAATTTCTACAGCCCATGGTGTATCATCTCTCTCTGTAATTAGAGTTAGTGGTGATAAATCATATTCAATAGCAAAAAAAATATCTAAATTAAATAATATAATTCCCCGTCACGCAACACTAAATTCTCTTTATGATTCTTCCGATGAACTTATAGACCAAGCTATTATTATATATTTTGTATCTCCAAAAAGTTTTACAGGCGAAGATATTGTTGAATTTCAATGTCACGGTGGATTAATAGTTGCCCAGATGGTTTTAGATAGGACTGTAGAATTAGGTGCAAGATTAGCTACTGCTGGAGAATTTTCTAAAAGAGCATTTATTAACGGAAAGATAGATTTAACAAAAGCAGAAGCAACAGCAAAACTAATTGAAGCAAAAAGTGTAAGTGCAGGAAAAATTTTAGCTAGACAGATGAGAGGTGAACTTAAAATTTTTGTAGATAAAACAAGAGATTCTCTACTAAAATCTTTAGCATACTCTGAAGTTATGATAGATTATGCGGAAGAGGATATTCCTGATGATATTTTGGAATCGCTAACAAATCAATTAAATAATTTAGATATAAAATTGAATAATATAGTTCAAACAAGCCTTAGACGAAGAGGTTTGATTGATGGTTTCAAAGTTGCAATTATTGGAAAACCAAATGTTGGAAAGAGTTCATTATTAAATTCTCTTTTAAGTTATGATAGAGCTATTGTAAGTGATATCGCAGGAACTACCCGAGATACAATAGAAGAGCAAATTAGAATAGATTCACATATTATTAGATTGATAGATACAGCAGGTATTAGAAAAGCACAAGATAAAATAGAAAAGATAGGTATTGAACGGTCTATTAGTAGTATTGATGAAGCAGATATTATTATCTCTATATTTGATGGTAGTAGAGAATTTGATAATGAAGATGAGAAGATATTGTCATTATTAGAAAATACAGAAGATAAACATATTATCGTAGTTATAAATAAGAGTGATTTAGATAATATATTAGATATTAATTCATTAAAAAAATATAATCCATTATTCATTAGTACTAAGAAAGATGTAAATATTGTAACAGATAAACTTACCAATTTACTAAATTCTATAGGAGATATTGATGATATTATGCTTATTTCTACTAGACAAATAGAAGCAGTTACTGTAGCAAGAGATTCAATAATTAAAGCTAAAGAGCCACTACAAAATGGTGAATTAGAGTTTTTCTCATATCATTTAAATGATTCACTTGTAGCAATTAGTTCAATATCAAAACCTTATAATAGTGAAGAAATTTTGGATAAAATGTTTGGTGAATTTTGCTTGGGAAAATAATTAAAAAAGGAAAAAAATGTTAAAAAAACTTATAATATTTATATTGATAATATTATCTATATTATACTTAACTGGTTGTGTTGGTGAACCCAAAGTTCCAGATGCTCAGTTTAAAAAAGTATCAAAAGATAGTGGTACTCTATGGGCAAAAAAGACAAATATAGAGGAGAAGCAAATAATAGATGTATCAGACTTAAATAAAAATACAACAAATAAAGAAATTATTATTACAGTAGATGCTGTAGATAGAATTGAATTTCCAATAGCAGAATACAATAAGTTAGCAAAAGTTGGGAAAGGAACGATTAATGGATATATTTATCTTGAAAATGAATATGGAAATAAAATTTATGGTAAAAATAGTAAATTATTCTTAAATCCAATTACAAGTTATTCTAAGCAGTGGTATAAAGAGAGTTATAAAAGTGGGAAGAAGATGAGTAAAGCAGATGCTAGATTATTTAATTATGTTAAATTTACATCATCAAATAATCACGGTAGATTTGTATTTTATGGAGTTCCATCTGGTGGATATTATATAACAGGAAGTGTTATTTGTGGAATTGAGTGTGGATATGATGCTCCAAAAAAGATTCGCATTGCCACAGAGATATATCTAAATAACAATGAGATTGTAAATCAGGACATAAATAAAAGATTTTAGCTTTTAGGATAGAATTCTTTTAATCTATTATATAATTTAGTGGGTGTAATATCATGCTCACTATCTAATATATTCTGCATGACTACATTATCTTCTTTATTATCCCATATTTTAATATAACTTCCATCTTTATATCCATTATCTTGTCTAAATTTATTAAGAATATTCTTTCCAACATATAAATTATATAGAGTATCAAGATTTAATTCTGATTGAATAGCTACATTTATAAATGCCTCTATTAATAGTTCTATTTTACTATTATCAAAGAGTCTTGCTATTAAATTTTCAACAACTTCAATTTGTTCATAATAATTTTTAGTGGTTTTTGTAATATTTTTTTTAAATTTATAAAAGTTTTTAATAGTTTCTATATTTATTGTCAAAGTATTAATATCACCTAAATCATTTAATTTATACTCTGTTAAAGCTTGACTCATAATAAAATGCCAAATATCAACTACTTCTATTTTAATATTATTATAATCAGGCAAAGAATCTATATTTTTCCAATGTTTCCATGGATAAGATTCTATAAGCTCAGCACATTCTAAATATGCACACCTTTTCCAATTTATAAGCTTACCATTTTTAGTAATTCCATTTTCCCAATCACTACCATTAGTAGCATCATTCAATTCTTGTTGTAAATTCAACATTTGAGTTATTTTATTCATTATCTTTGTTTACCCTTTTACTATTTCGATAAAACCTGTCTCTTTTTTAATCGAAAATTCTAAATTTTCCAAATCTGTATCTTTAAATTTTACAGTTATCGTACAATCTTTTATCATAACTTTACTATATAAAGGTTGAACTGAAAAAGTACTTCCAACAAAAGGTCTACCTAAATTATCAAATGCTATATGTTTTGCTCCAGTACAACCATTTGTAAATTTAACTTCTTTCACTCCAAAATTAATACCTAAAAAAACATTGGGGCTTTGATTGATTCCTATATTTTTGCTCCCATTTTGAGCATAAAAATATTGTCCATTGGCAGGATCTATAGCACACTCATTTTGACTAAATGCATTATTATGGTTTTGATTTGAACCTATACTATAGTTATATCCACCATCTGAATCTGAATCTGATGCAAATGCAATTGTCCATAACTCCATTTGCCATTTAGTATTCTCTGGATTAGTCCTATTATCTATTAGCGCTAAATGTCTTGTAAATTGAAGTGCAGAGTATATATTATCTCTTGCACCTACTCGTGTATCACTATTTAATTGTGGCATAGCTACAGCTGATAATATTCCCATTACGACAATTACCATAATCAACTCAATCATGCTGAATGCTAATCTTTTATTCTCCATTATCTCCTCCTACTTATTCAATAATTTTAATTATAACATAAAAAAGTTCCAAATTTAAAATATTATTTAAGATATTATAAATATAAATAAGATTATACTAGTAAGATGTGTTAAAGTACACAAGGAGATAGTGTTTTGTATTAAATCAATTAATACTTATATAAATTATACAGGAGTTGTAATATGAAATTTATAAAGAAAAAGATTATATTTCTTTTTTCCATATCATTATTTATTTTGGTAAAACAAGCTAATGCAGTAGAAACTAATGCATATGATATTTGTTATGAAGATCCAGTTTATGAAGGTTCTTCTTGTTCTGATATGGGTGATGGATTTAAGGGTGGTGTAGGTTGTAAACAAACTATACCAATACGAAGTTTATCAACATTAAAACTTACTAATACACAAATATTATTAGATAAGTCAGGTAAAAATTTTAGTTCAGGATTTGATTGTGGAATTAATGGAGTTAGTAAAAATGGAACGAGTTGTGAAGAGAAGAGTTCATTTCATTTGTCAGATGGAGAATCATTTGACCAGAATGTATATTTTAATATAGGAGATTTTAATCCATCTGCTATTAAAGAAATATATTCAAAATCTAATATATCTATAGCTATGTTTACAGG
Source organism: Campylobacteraceae bacterium (assembly GCA_027063105.1). Classification (GTDB taxonomy): domain Bacteria; phylum Campylobacterota; class Campylobacteria; order Campylobacterales; family Sulfurovaceae; genus SZUA-451. The sequence goes on along the minus strand of JAMOSL010000189.1, from coordinate 20,750 downwards.
AGAAAATTTATTTGCATCTTATAATAAAAATGGTGTGGATTATGCAGGAAAAATTCCATCATGTCAATTAAGTATAGAATTTAAATTAGATGGTTATGAGATTTCAGAAGATCTTGATGGTCCTATTCATGAAAAATATCTTCATCCATCAATTATTTTAAATCGTCCAACTGACCATGTTGTTAAAGTTACATATTATACTACTGATGATACTGCAATGGTTTTAAATGGAGATTATCCAGAAGTTACTGGAAGAACTGTAACAATACCGGCTGGAGAGACTACGCTTCCATTGGATATAGCTGTTTATAATGATGCACCTATAGAATTGAGAGAGTGGTTTTGGGTTACATTAATTAATCCATATCCTAGTAGTGTAATTTTAGGAGATATAAAAGAGACAAAAATAGTCATTTCAGCACAAGAAGATGTTGTATCTTGTTTTGATGATGATTTTAGTAATGGATTAGATGAAAATTGGAGAGTTTTAAAAGCATCTGGTGGATTTACTCCAGGTATTGTATCAGTTGGTTCAGATTATAGATTGAGAATTACAAATAATCAGCACAATTTATCTACAGCAATTACAAAAGATGTATTATTTCCATCAGCCGAAAATTTAATTATTATTGAGTTTGATTATTATGCTTATGGTGGTTGTGGTGATAATAATTATGGGCAAAACCGTATGTATTTTGGTGCTGATGGTATATCAAATATTTTATTTGATTCAACAGTAGGAAGTACACCTACTCCAGGAGCATTTGGCGGTTCTTTGGGATATGCTCAATTCCGTGATCTTACGAACAACAATATACCTGATCAAAATGGATTTCAGGGTGGATGGTTAGGTTTAGGGCTTGATGAATATGGTAATTATGGTAATTGTAATGAAGGTAGAAAAGGAGGATTTAATGCAAGTGCTACACAATCATGTGAAGATGTTGGACCATTTACGCAAATTTATAAACATAGTAATACAGCCGTAATTAGAGGAGATGGAGATGGAATAAATGGATATAATTTTCTAGAAGGTGTTAAAGTTGCTCCATCTTATAATGGTGATACTAATTATGAATTAGATTATAATGGTAGGCCGCAACCATATATAGCAGAAAATAGATTTCTTAGTAAACCAGCTGGTGGGTATTATTCTGGAAGATATAAGATGAAAGTAGATTCAAGAGATCCCGCTCATTTATATATTAGTTTGTTAAGAAGTTCAGGAGGACATCCAGAATATTCTGAGGCATCAAAAAATTATCGTTATCAAACATTAATAAGTGAATTTGATGCTAAAAGTGATAAATATACACAAGGGCCAACTCCTGATAAAGTTAGATATGCAATTTCTGGTTCTACTGGTATTGGGTGTAACAATCATGAACTATCTTGGATTAGAGTAAAAGGTAGATGTGCTAAATTTATACCTGAAACAGCTCCAGCTAAAGGTATTTTTGGAACAAAAGATATATGGCGTAACTTCAATGAGGAGATAATATCTACAAAACTGGTAGATAAAGAGTTTAAACTTGATATTATGAGCCTTAAACCTGACTTTAGTGGAACTATGAAGAGAGAAGGTATGAGTGTTAAGTGGGCATTAAAATATATGAATGAAGATGGTCAAGCTCTTGTTTACGGTTCAAATATAAATAATGAAGGTGGTTATCAAGGAGATTGGAATGTATCTGTACAGGAAATTCTTGACAATAAACCATTTACTGTAAACGAAGCACAAAAAGATATGTGGTTAGAGATAAAATATTGTTCTGACTATAACTCTACTAGGGGATATATTGTCGGACATGCTTATGATAAATGTTTAGGTAGAGAAGAAATTTCAGAAGAGACAATTGCAGAATGGATATCAAGAGGAGCTCCGAGAAGTGGAGCAGATTATAATAATGTCGGATTACATCTTACTCTTCATAAAGGTGACCATTTCAGTGTTCGTCCAACACACTTTAAATCTACTTTAGGGTTAAATCCTAATATGATTAAATCAGGGAATGAACACAATATAACACTAACTGCTTTCTCTGGAACTAAAGCTAAAACTAAAAATTATAATGTAGGTCTTAGTACGATAGAGTTTGATATTGAATTAAAGAACAATAATAATGATGTTGATAAAAAGTTACATGGTACTGTCAAGACTTTATCTACAAGTCAAGCTTTTATTGCAGAGGGTATTAGTTCTTTAAATAAAGATGGTTCAGGAAAAAATGATGTATTACCTTTAGTTTTTGATAATGTTGGAAAAGTTGAGTTTGGAATTATTGATAAAACTTGGTCAAATAGAGATAATTTATATGGAGACGATAGTCCAGAAGAATGTATGACTATAAATGAAATGAATAGTATTCAAGCACAAAATCCTATAAGAAAACCATTTAGTTCTTGGATATGTACTGAAGAAAAGAAAACAATTACATTTATTCCAGACCATTTTGAAATCTCTACAACATCTGTACAAAATCATAAGAGTGGAGATTTTACATATTTATCTAATGATCTTAATATGTCTGCAAATATTGGATTAACTATAAGTGCAAAAAATAAAGGTGGAGTTACTACTTCAAATTTTAGTAAAGATACAAATTGGTATGAAGCTCCTGTTAGTGTAGTCTTAAATATAAAGAAAGCTCATCCACATGGCAATAATTTAATAAAATTGGATATCCCAAATGAGACCTTATTAGGATTTGATAAAGGAAATTCTATTATTGTAGCAGCTGATAAAAAAATAGCTTTTAATTATAAAAGATTTAATAATCAGTTAGTTAATCCATTTGATATAAATGGTACAGATACTTTATTAAATGATTTTGATATTTCAGTAGATGTTAGTTCAGAATATTCATCAAGTATGATTATTACTGGTGAAGGTAACATAACAGGAGGAAGTGCTACTTTTTTCTATGCAAAAGCAAAACCTAATAAATTATTTTATGAAGATATAACAAGTAACAATGTTAATACCCCAATATCAATATCTATATATTGTGATCCAACGGTTGATAAGGAAGGTTGTAATTATTTAAATGTTATAGATTTAAATAACTCTGTAACCGATGAACTAAGATGGTATAGAGCATTAAATCATGATTCTTTAAATTCACCTTATAGTGATGGCTCATTAGTTCTTAAGCGTCATATTCAAAACAATAGTTTAAAAATTAAAAATTATGGGATAGTAGAGGGTTCAGGCGTACCAACTATTAACCCTAAGGATATTGATATTAATAGCGATGGTGTACAGAATGGAATTACTGTCAGTAGAGGTACTAATCCAACCCTTCCTATGACAGTATTATTTGAATTAGAAACAGCTAATTATTTACACAAAACAGATAGTTGGTTATTATATAATGAAGCTAGTGAAGATGAGAAACCAGACCCTTTTTATAAAGTTAGATTTATTGATAATTCAGATTGGGCTGGAGTTGGGGAAGAGGGTAATGTGATAAATAGAGAATCAACAACACCTAAAAACCAACGAATGAATTGGTAAGGAAAGGAATAAATTATGATTACTTATAAAGAACGAAAAGCTATCGCAATGATTGAACTTATATTTGCTATTGTAATAATGGGTTTTGCTATGATGAGTATCCCAAATCTTTTAGGAATGTCTGCAAAAAGTGGATATACTGCTTTACAGCAAGAGGCTATTGCTACAGCATCATCTGATATTAGTCTTATATTTGCAAGACAATGGGATGAGAGTAATACTATTAAGTCTGATTATGAAAGAATTCTATTAACTAATGGAGATAGTAATCTAGCTGATAGAGATGGAGGAATAACAAGAGTATATGATATTGTTCCTATAACAGCGACATCAGTAGCATCCTTAGGTCAGGATAGTGGCGATTATGATGATATAGATGATGTAAATGCTATTCCTGTTAAATTGACTACAGGAGATATAGCATCAGATAAAAGTAAAAGGGGTAATATAGATCAAGAGATTGAAATAGCTACAGAAGTTAAGTATATTACTGATCAAGAAAATACAGGTAATTGGGACAATTCTAAACTAGTAATATATAACTATAATGCACCAGCTGATATTAAGAGAATAACAAATATTAAGAATATTAGAACTACTTTAACTTCTAATACAACAGTTAAAGAATTAGAAAAAAATATAGTTTTATTCGCTTTTTCTTGTAATATTGGTGGATATAAAAGAGAAAGAAAGGTTTTACCATGAATAAATTTCGTAGTGGATTTAGTATGATAGAGCTGATTCTTGTTATGACAGTTCTTGGAATTGTAGCATCTATTAGTTCAACTATTATTGTTAAAGTTTATGAAGGATATATTTTGCAGAAGGGAGTATATAAAGCAAATATTTCTACAGAATTAGTTAGTACACAGATTGTAAATCGTTTGACTTATTCTATTACAGATTCTATTATTTTAAGAAAAACAACTAGTAATCCTGCATCACGAAGTATAAATGATATTAATAGCATTCAATCTTTAAAATTTGCCAATGATACTATAAAAAAGAGTTTTGGTATTTTAGAGTGGATAGGATATGATAATGATAGTTTTTCTGCTACTCATAATCCAGGGTGGAGTGGCTTTCATGATATTAATAGAAGTGAGGAGATTGGAACATCACAAATAATTAGAGTTCATACTCCAGCATCAAATTTAAACAGTGCCACACAAATTATAGGTTATCTTGGGAAAGTAGGTAACAAAAATAGTACACTATTAGCTGATGGTGCAATAATATTTAGTGGAAGTGATTATAGCACTTATAAATCTTATGATCCTTCTTGTATGGGTTTTGTAAATAGTCAATGTATTTCAAGAGTAACATCTATTGAAGCATCAGGAACTAATCAAGAAATTCGTATTGCAAAGAATACAGATTCAAATCAAAAAAAGATAGTTACTGACCAATATAGATTAGTTTGGAGTGCTTATGCTATTGTCCCCGGTATCCTTAATAGAACAACTAAAGTATTTACACCTAATGCTACTGATTCAAGAACAGGAACTTATGATTTAGTGCTATATTCAAATTATCAACCATGGAAAAATGAGACATATAAGAATGGAGATTTTAATCTTTTAGCAGAAAATGTAACACAATTTAAGGTTAAAGGTGATGGTTCAATCATTCGTTTTAAGATATGTATCAGAGAAGATACTGGGTTAAAGGCTGAAGATAATCTAGGAATTTGTAAAGAAAAGGTGGTAATAAAATGATTTTACTTAATAATATGCGATATGGATTTTCAATGATTATGGCTATATTTGTTATCCTTCTTCTTAGTAGTATAGGAGCTTTTATTGTAAATCTTTCTGGAAAAACAGTTAAAGATACAACTTTTCAATATAGAAAGGAACAATCTGCATTATTAGCTAAAAGTTATACAGAGTTAGCAATTATGGGTGTAACAGCAAATGATGCTACTAGTGGTAGCAATTGTCTTGAGGAAATAACAGGAACAGTTGGTGGAGACCCAACAGAGGGAGAAGGATATGAAGTAAAAGTTAATATATCTTACATAGGCGATAATACAAAACTAAAATGTTCAACTAGTCATATTTTATCGACCACAGAAGATATATTAAGAGACCAGCAGTTATATATTATAGTAGATGTATTTATTAGATATATAGATTTTGATATCGTATCTATGGCAACAGTTACAGATGCTACACCAAGAATTACATATCATAGACGAACTCTTCAAAGAATATAGATATTTTAGAGATTAGCTCTTGCTTCTCTCTAAAAATTCTTTTTTAATTATATCTCTATCAACTTGTTTATCATGAAGTGATTTAAAAGGCATTCTCTCTCTATAGATAATCTCTTCAGGTATCATATAATGAGGTAAATATTTCTTAAGTTCCAAAAGTATTTCATTTTTAGATAATCTATTTTCAGCACTATACACTAAGATTATTTCCTCTTCGATATCATTATTAGGTACAGAAAAAATAACTCTAGAAGTTATATCTAATATATGTTTATCAACTATTTTCTCTATTTCATAAGGGCTAACTCGATATCCTTGAGTTTTTATCATATCATCTGCTCTTGATACAAAAAAGATATATCCATCTTCATCTGCATATACAAAATCTCCACTGGCTATAACTACCTCATCAGTTAATTGACCATCGAAATTTATAATTTTATTTAATATATTAATTGATTTAAATCGTTTTTTAGTCTCATTTTTGTCATTCCAATACCCTTTATATATACAAGCTCCTCTATGAATTAATTCTCCTACCTCATTTGCTTTGCACTCATTACCATCTTTATTTATAATATATAACTCAACATCAGGTATAGCTTTACCTATTGATGTTGGCTTAGATTTTATTTGTTTAGGTTCTAAAAATGTCGAACGAAATGCTTCAGTTAATCCATGCATTGAATAAAACTTAGAGTATAAAAAGTATTTTTCTATATTTTCTAACATTATTGGCGTAATATTTCCACCAGATGATGAGATAGTTTTTATATTTTTAAAGTGTTGAGATGATGGTATTTTATGAGGATTTTCATTAAATATTTCCGTAATATGGATAGGCATAAGAGGTAGTATAGTTATATTATCATTTATTATATGGCTAAAAAAATCTGATGGAAGTAAAAATCTATGAATAACTAACGTAGCAGTGGTATATATTGCTGAAAATATTTGATTTAATCCATAATCTAAATTAAAAGATAAAATACCAGATATAACATCATCTTTTTGAATATTAAGATAGTTTGTTACTATTCTAGCCCCATCAGTTAATGCTCTATGGTTAATTACTACTCCTTTTGGGTCTCCTTGTGAGCCAAAACTATATGTAATAATTGCATTTGTATGTCCATAAATGGTAGATTTTATCTCTCCATCATAAAATTTAAAAATCTCATCAAAAGATACTCGGCTCTCTTTATGATTTTGATAAGATATTATTTCTCCATTAAAATCTATATCTTTAAGAAGTGAAATTTTGGAACTATCGGTAATTATACATTGAATTTTACAATCATCTATAATATGTTTAACTTGATTAGGTTTTAAAAGTCTAGTAATAGGAACAAGCATATATTCTGTAGATAATATTCCTAAAATAGCTATTACTTGAGATGCTGACTTATTGGAATATATTCCGATTCGGCTACCTTTAGGAAGAGATAGACTTTCAAGATAGTTAGCAATCTTATCTACTTCTGATTTTAATGCTAAATAGCTATATTTCTTATTATTATAAATTAATGCAGTTTTATTAGGTGATATTTGAGTAGCTCTATTGAGCGTATGACGAATAGTATTAATAGACATAATTGACTCCTTGATAGTAAGGATATTATTATAGCAGATTTTAAAGATTTTTCAGAGGATATATAGATATAATAATAAATTAGAGAATATATGAGGAGAGAGAATGTTTGATACATTAACAGATAGTTTTAAAAATGCTATTGGAAAAATTCGTTTTAGTGATGATGGAACAGCATTAAAGAAAGCTACAACAGAATTAAGAAAATCGCTATTAAAAGCAGATGTTCACCATAAAGTTGTTAAAGAATTAGTTACAACTGTTGAAAATGAAACTAGAAAAATGGGAATAGGTAAAGATAACTTTTTAAGAGCTTTACATGCAGAATTAACTAGAATACTTACAATTCAAGGTAATCAAGGATTTGTATTCGCTTCAAAACCACCAACCGTTGTTTTAATGATTGGACTTCAAGGTTCAGGAAAGACAACTACAACTGGTAAATTAGCATATTTTCTGAAAGAGCAAAAGAAAAAAAAGGTTATGATAGTTGCAGGTGACCTTCAAAGATTAGCAGCTGTTGAGCAATTAAATCAAATTTGTACACAAATAGATGTAACTTTAGTATCTGATGAGAATGCAAAACCTACAGAGATTGTAAAAGTAGCATTAGAGAGAGCAGAGAAAGAGCTTTATGATGTTGTAATAATTGATACAGCTGGACGATTGGCTATTGATGATAAGTTAATGGAAGAGTTAGCAGAAGTTAAGAAAGTAGCAAATCCAGATGAACTATTTTATGTAGCAGATGCGATGACAGGTCAAGATGCAGTCAGAACAGCTCAAACATTTAAAGATAAAATAGGGATTACAGGAGTAGTTCTTAGTAAATTTGATGGTGACGGTAAGGGTGGTATCTCTTTAGGTATATCTCAACAAGTTGGAGCTCCTTTAAGATTTATTGGTGCAGGTGAGAAGATGCCAGATTTAGAACAGTTTATTCCAGAAAGAGTTGTGGGTAGATTGATGGGTGCAGGAGATATTGAGGGACTTGCAGAAAAAACAGCATCAGTAATTGATGAAAAAGAAGCAAAAAGAATTACTCAAAAGATTAAAAAAGGTCAGTTTAGTTTTAATGACTTTTTAGCTCAAATGGAACAGATGAAAAAACTTGGTTCTATGAAATCATTGCTTGGAATGATACCAGGTATGGGAAATATGGCAAAACAGTTAGGTGATATGGATTTAGATAATTCTGATGAGGTTAAGTATATTAAAGCACTTATCTCATCAATGACACCTAAGGAGAGAGCAGAGCCATCACTTTTAACAAATAGTAGAAAGAGAAGAATAGCAGCAGGTTCAGGATTAGAACAGCAACATGTGAATCGTATTTTAAAGCAATTCAAGACAGCAGCTAAAATGGCGAAAAAATTCTCTGGTAAAAATGGAATGAAACAGATGGAAAGCATGATGGGTCAAATAGAGAATAGAGGTGGGTTAAAAGGCTAAGTAACAATAATATAATATTTAAGTATTCCTATTTTGAAGTATAATTCGTTTTATATTTTCAAAACTTTTAATGATATTTTTATCTTTTGATTGAATTTTGAACTCTCCTGATGAGAGTTCTCTGTATCTAGGGTCTGTATCTTGAATTTTTATTGGTTTTTCTACATAGAATTTGGATTTAAATATTATAACTCTCTCAGCTTTTAAATCACTACACCCTTTATCATTATCAGCAAGTATTTTTAATAAACTCTTTAACAAATCTTGTTTATAATTGAGTTCCATTTTATATCCAGTATGGGAAGTTGCTACAAATAGTATATTATTTTTAATATAAATGAATGCTACTGCTGTTTTTAATTCTGGTGTTAAAAGTGATATAAACTTATGATAGCAAGATTGCTTCTTAAGAATTTTAAACTGAGGTTGGTTAACAAGATGAGACAAAATAGAACGGATATTTTTCATAAATTTATTATAGCATCTCTTTGCTGTATAGCATTAACAGGATGTGGACATAAGACAAATCCAATTTATGTTCCTGATAATATAATATTAATAGAGACTAAATAATATTTATATTTTAAAGGTAATATAATGAAAAAATATGATGTATTAATTATTGGAGCAGGTATTGCAGGGTTATACTCTGCTATAAATATACCATCTGATAAAGAGGTATTAGTAGTTTGCAAAGATGTTCCATGGGAGTGTAATACTTTTTACGCTCAAGGTGGATTAGCAACAGCTATGAATAAAGAGGATATTGCTTCTCATATTGAAGATACTATGGTGGCAGGTTCTTATCATAATAATCGTGATGCTGTAGAAATTATGAGTAAAATAAGCCTTGAGACTACTAAAGATATTATAGATAAAGGTATGGAATTTGATAAAGATGAGCAAGGAAATATTTTATATACAAAAGAGGCAGCACACTCTATTAGTCGAATAGTTCATGCAGGAGGAGATGCTACAGGTATATATTTACATTACTTCTTAATGGTTCAAAATAAACATAAACTTCAAAAAAATACTTTAGTCTATGATTTATTGATTAAAGAGGGTAGGTGCTATGGTGTTAAGGCTATAGTAAATTATAAACCTATAACTATTTATGCCGATAATATAATTATTGCATCAGGTGGAGTGGGTTCTCTTTATGAATTTAATACTAACTCAAGAACAATTAGTGCAGATATTCATGGCATTTGTGCTGAGAAAGGTATTCCTTTGGCAGATATGGAGATGATGCAGTTTCATCCAACAGTATTTGTAAAAACACCTTATGCAAGAAAGCTTCTTTTGACAGAAGCATTAAGAGGAGAAGGAGCTTTCATCGTAAATGAAAACGGAGAGAGATTTCTTTTTGATTATGATGAAAGAGGTGAATTAGCTAGTAGGGATATAGTCTCAAGAGCAATTTTTGATTATAAAAGAAAGAATAATAACGAGGATGTGTATCTTGATTTTAGTATGTTTGATAAAGACTTTTTTCACAAACGATTTCCTAATATTACAAGAAGTTTTTTAGCCTTAGGGTATCATTTCCCTACTGATAGAGTTCCAATTTCCCCAGCATTTCACTATGCAGTTGGTGGAATTAAAAGTGATACTTATGGTAGGGTTGATGGAGTTACAAATCTTTTTGCAATTGGAGAGGCTGCTTCAACAGGAGTTCATGGAGCTAATAGATTAGCATCTAACTCTCTTTTAGAGGGTTTAGTCTTTGCAAAACGCTCAATAAAATATATTTTAGCACAAAAGAAAGAGGATTATGAAATACCTTCTTTTGATAAAGATTACGCTACTATATTGCATAAAGAAAATGACAAAGAATATAGGCAGAGGTTGCGAAGTATAATGTGGCATGATATAGGCATTATTCGTACAAAAGATGATTTAAAAAGAGCAAAAAATCTTATTTATGATATAAAAAATCAAGATATAGGACGATTGTTGGAACTTAGATTAAATACAGCATCTGCTATCGTAGAATCAGCACTTGCAAGAGATGAGTCTTTAGGGGCTCATTATATAGAATAAAAGGATAAATTTAGAATGCACGAATTAGATTTAACAATGACATGGGTAGGAATGGCCTCTTTGGTTATTTTTGTAATAGCTTATTATTTTATTGCAATGGAAGATAAGTATCATATAAATAAAGCTAAACCCGCACTTTTTGCAGGTACACTCATATTTATTTTAATAGGTATATATGTAGCAATTGCATATCCATCTATTGATGGTGTTTCATCTGTTGAGCAGACTCATCTTCATCATAGTATAGAGACTTTAATTATAGAGATAGCAGGAATATTTTTCTTCCTCTTTGTTGCCATGACATATATCGAAACAATGATAGCATTTAAAGTTTTTTCTGCCTTGAGATATAAGCTTGTTTCAAAAGGTTACAGTTACTCAAAACTTTTTTGGGTTACAGGAATATTAGCATTTTTCATCTCACCCGTAGCAGATAATTTAACTACAGCTCTTATTTTATCAACTGTTCTTATGACCATAGATAAAGATAATAGAGATTTTATAATACCTGCTGCAGTAAATGTGGTTGTTGCTGCTAATGCTGGAGGAGCATGGAGTCCATTTGGAGATATTACAACACTAATGGTATGGGTAGATGGAAAAGGTCAATTTACTGATTTCTTATATCTATTTCCTGCATCTATTCTAGGTTGGGGTATAACAGCATTTTTATTAAGTAGATTCGTGCCAGATGGAACTCCTCCATTTTCAGATGATGAAGAAGCTGTAAAAATAGACACAGGTGGTAAAGTTATCATGGGTCTATTTGCATTAACAATTGCTTCAGCTGTTTTATCTCATCAACTTTTACATCTTCCTGCTATGTGGGGCATGATGTTCGGTTTAGCAATATTAAAATTATATGTATATAAGATGAATAGGGAAGATGAAAATAGTGAAAAGATTGATATATTTGGATTCATTTCAAAGATAGAGAACGATACTTTATTATTCTTTTTTGGTATTTTAGCAGCTGTTGGTGGTCTTCATTTCTTAGGTTTCTTAGAATATTTTACTGCATTATATAGTCAGTTTGGACCAACCGTTGTAAATATTGGTGTAGGTTTCTTATCAGCAATTGTTGATAATGTTCCTGTTATGTCGGCTGTTCTTAAATCAAGTCCAGATATGGGTGTTGATGCTCATTCTCAATGGATGTTAGTAACTATGACAGCTGGTGTTGGTGGTTCATTAATATCATTTGGTTCAGCAGCTGGTGTTGGTGTTATGGGTAAAATGCATGGAATTTATACATTCTCATCACATATGAGATTTGCATGGACTATTTTAATCGGATATATCGTATCTGTATCAGTTTGGTATCTTCAATTTGAGATTTTAGGAATTTATTAAAATAATTTTTATCCAAGTCAAAAGTAAAATTTGACTACAATTCTAGCTAGATAATTATGAGGAGTCCTCGTGTCATTAGCCCTAGCTAGAAAGTATCGTCCAACTTCATTTGATGATTTAGTTGGTCAAGATACAGTCTCTCAAACACTTAGTCAAGCATTAGATAGTAATAGACTTTCTCATGCATATCTCTTTTCTGGATTACGAGGTAGTGGAAAAACCTCTACAGCCAGAATCTTTGCAAAAGCTCTATTATGCGAAATAGGAGAGAGTTCTCACCCTTGTAACAGATGTTCAAATTGTATCTCTTCAAATGAAAATAGACATTTAGATATTATAGAAATGGATGCAGCCAGTAATAGAGGTATTGATGATATAAAAGAGCTTATAGAGCATACAAAATATAAACCAAGTTCTGCCAGATATAAGATTTTTATCATTGATGAAGTTCATATGTTAACGCCACAAGCATTCAATGCACTTCTTAAAACGCTAGAAGAACCACCATCTTTTGTAAAATTTATATTAGCTACAACAGACCCATTAAAACTTCCAGCAACAATTCTATCCAGAACTCAACATTTTAGATTTAAAAAAATAGCACAAAAACTAGTTTTACAACATCTTGAACATATATTGAATAAAGAAGGTGTCGATTATGAAAAAGATGCTTTAGATATTATTGCAAGAAGTGGAGCAGGGAGTTTAAGAGACTCTCTAACACTTTTAGATCAAGCTATTGTATATTCTAAAAATTATGTAAATATTTCAACAATAACCAGTATGTTAGGAATTATAGAGCCAACACTTTTGGATAATCTTCTTAATGATATTATGAAAAAAGATAAAAATAAGATTCTTGAATTTATTAGAATATCAAGAGATTATGAAGCAGAAATGGTTATAGATGAGTTGATACTATTTATTAAAGATATTTTATTATCTCCTGCCCCAAAAATATCAGCGATGATTATAGAAAGATTTTTTAGGATATTATCAGAATCAAAAATACTTTTAGGATTAGGTGGAGATGGTGAGTTTACACTCTCATTAACTATGTTTAAGATGATGGAAGCTTTAGAGATTAAAGAGATAGACTCAATGATTAAGATGTTAGAAAATGAACTAAAAGGGATAAAAGTAGAAGAAAATATACAAGAAAAGCCGATAAAAAAAGAAGAAATAATAGAGAAACCTCTCGAAGAGGATTATAATATTAAATTTAATGAATTAAAAAGAAGAATATCAGATAGAGATTATGACTTAGGAGAATGCTTTACAAATAATATTACTTTTGAGAGTTATCAAAATAATAAATTGACTTGGAAATCTAGTGCAAAAGATAAAGATAGAAAAATACTTACAAATAATTTTAGTCTTATACAATATTTTGTGCGTGATACATTTTCAGAAGATGCACAAATTATAAATATTCCTACAGTTGAAGATGATATTATAAACGAAGAATCAATCATAACAAAAATAATAGAACCAATTAAATCACCAATAGTTGAAAAAGTTATAAAAGAAGAAGATATATCATTTGACGATATTCAAATGCAGTTTAATAGTGCTACTGAAGATATAGAAGATATAGATTATTCTATAAGCGATGATTTTGAAATGAAAAGTAGTTGTATTGCACCATCTGCTGGAAATACAGAGTCAGCAAAAGAGAAAGAGGTAACAAATATATTAGATGAACCTATGATACAAGAGGTTATATCTCTCTTTGATCCTAAGAAAGTTAGAGTTATAAAAAAAGTCTAATTTTGCTATAATAATACCAATTAAATAACGCTAAGGATAACTAAATGGGACAAACTATTACAGAAAAAATATTCTCTCAACATGCAGGAAGAGAAGTTACAGCAGGAGAGATTGTAAGAGTAGATATTGATATGATTATTGGAAATGATATTACAACTCCTATATCTATTAGAGCATTTGAAGAGAGTGGAGCAGAGAAATTAGCAAAAGATAATTTTTGTATCGTATTAGACCATTATATTCCTGCTAAAGATATAGCCTCAGCAAATCAAGCTAAAATTAGTAGAAATTTTGCATATAAACATGACCTTAAATACTTCTTTGATGAAAAAGATATGGGTATAGAACATGCATTACTTCCTGAGAAGGGTTTAGTAATTCCCGGAGATGTTATAATTGGGGCAGATTCACACACTTGTACTCATGGAGCATTAGGTGCTTTTAGTACAGGTATGGGAAGTACAGATATATCTTTTGGAATGATTACTGGTGGTAATTGGTTCAAAGTTCCAGAGACTATTAAAGTTATTTTAACTGGTGAACCATCTAAACATATATATGGAAAAGATATTATATTAGAACTTATTCGCAAAATTGGGGTTGATGGTGCATTGTATAAAGCTATTGAATTTACAGGTGATACAATTCCTCATTTAAATATGGCAGATAGATTTTCAATTTGTAATATGGTTATAGAAGCAGGGGCTAAAAATGGTATTATAGCTGTTGATGAGGTGACTCAATCATATTTAAAAGAGAGAATTGTAGCTAATGATGGACTTAGAGATGAACCTATAATCCACCATTCTGATATTGATGCAGATTATTGTCAAGTAATAGAAATTGATGTGGCAAATTTATCTCCTGTAGTTGCATATCCGTTCTTGCCATCAAATGGTAAAAGCATAGAACAAGCTGTAGCAGATGATTTGGAAATTGATCAAGTTATGATAGGAAGTTGTACAAATGGTAGAATAGAAGACCTTAGAATTGCTTCAGAGATTATGAAAGGTAAAAGAGTAGCACGACACACAAGAATGATTGTAACTCCTGCTACACAAAAGATTTTACTTCAAGCTCAACATGAAGGTTTAATAGAGATTCTAATAGAAGCTGGAGCAGTTGTATCCAATCCAACTTGTGGTGCTTGTTTAGGTGGATATATGGGTATATTAGGAGATGGTGAAAGATGTGTTGCCACAACAAATAGAAACTTTGTAGGACGAATGGGTGCTAGAACTTCAGAGATTTATTTAGCAAATTCTGCTGTAGCTGCTGCTAGTGCAATAGCTGGTAAAATTGTAGACCCTAGAGAAATATGAGAATAGATTTACACAACCATACTTCAAGATGTAATCATGCTACAGGAACAGTAGATGATTATATTAAAAAAGCCATAGAGTTAGGTATAGATATTTATGGCTTTAGCGAACATGCACCAATGGACTTTGACCCAAAATATCGTATCAGATTTGATGAAATGATAGAGTATGAGAGTGATATATTAGAAGCTAAAGAGAGATATAAAAACGATATAAAAATTCTTTTAGGCTATGAAGTAGATTATCTGCCAAATTATATGGATGACAGAGTATTAAATGCAAAGGTTGACTATTTGATTGGTTCAGTTCATTTTTTAAATAAATGGGGATTTGATAATCCAGAGTTTATAAGAGAGTATAAAACTAGAGATATAGATAAAATATGGCAAGATTATTTTGATACTATAGAAGACATGGTAAAAAGTAAAAAATTTGATATTGTAGGTCATTTGGATTTAATCAAAGTATTTAAATTTATGCCAAAAAAAGATATAAAATTAATAGCTAAGAATACATTGAAAGCTATAAAAAAATCCAACATGGTACTAGAGATAAATAGTGCAGGATTAAGAAAACCTATAGCAGAAACATATCCATCTAAAGATTTACTTCAAGAAGCTTATGAGTTAGATATTCCAATAACATTTAGTTCTGATGCTCATAGTGTAGAACAAGTAGGTTTTGGACACAATGAAGCTATCAAAATGGCAAAAGATATAGGATATACTAAGACTTATATTTTTGAAAATAGAGAGAGGAATATTATTAATCTCACGAATTTATCGTAAGATAACTAACTTTTTTATACGATTTTTATGGTATAATTATTTATCCATAAAAACCGTAAGATAACTAATATTTTTATACGGTTATTTTGTTATAAAAAAGGCTAAACAATGAATACAAATCAACTTTTAACAATCTCTTTTCCAAAAGGAACACTAGATATTTTTCATAAAACTCAAATGGGTAACTTGAATCAGCTTTTACAGATGGCAAATGTTCATAGATTTGAAGAAGGTAAAAATGCTATAAGATTAGATACTTTTTTAAATAGAAAGAATACAAAAGATTTTATAAAAAGTGTTATGAGAGTAGAAGATTTATCTCTTGAAGAAGTAATAAAAGTAAAAGGTAGAGGTAAAGGAGCTAAAACTTATGCAAATTTATTTTTATTAATTTATTGTGCAGAACAATTATCTACAGATTTTCATGTTCATGTAATTAAAATATTTATAAATAATCAAATATTAAAAAGTCGTGATGATGGAGGAAATGACTTTAAAGAGTTAAATCATTATTTAAATAAAATGGGAGATAGAAAAGATTGCAAAGATAATAGAGGTTTATTTATTCAAGTTGCTTTAAAGTTAAGATTTAAAATTTTTGGGTCAGAAATAATGGAAAAATTTAATAAAGATAAAGAGTGTGGTATTTTACATACAAATTTTAATATTTGGAATAGTAAATATGCGAATAGTGTTCATCAAGATAAAAGAGTAAAATATGAGAATCTTCTTATTAATTATATCCAAATGGATTTTGTAAGTTCAAAAGATGAAATTTATAAAGCTATAGAAAAATTAATATAAATATATATTCAACGCCTAACTCCTAGATGATGAAGCTGTGTTGAATGATAAGTGTATTTGAGAGTTAAATCAGGTGACTGTAGCATTAGCATCACCTGACCCCTATATCTCCAATAACATTTAGTTCTGATGCTCATAGTGTAGAACAAGTAGGTTTTGGACACAACGAAGCTATCAAAATGGCAAAAGATATAGGATATACTAAGACTTATATTTTTGAAAACAGAGAGAGAAATATTATTAATTTATAAAGCATTTTAATTAGGGAAAATTATCCTAGTAATCCCACTATAAATTATATTTATCTAAGTAAAATAATACGGCATTATTAATACCGTATTAATATACTTAGTTATTGTTCCATATAATCTTATTATCTAAGTAAAAAATGTATAATAGTATATATTTTTTAAAGGATTATAATGTATAAAAAACATTTAAAAACTGATATGCTTATGAAAGTAGCTTTTCCCCATGGAACAATAGATATATATCATAAAACAGAAATGGGAAATCTTAAGCAAATTTTTAATATGGGAAATAAATATAGGTTAGATAATAATGAGAGTACAATAGAATTAGAAAAATTTTTAAAACGACAAGTAACTAAAAATTTCATATCTACTCTTATGGAGGTAAATGATTGTGAGAGAAAAGATATTATAAAAGTAGTTGGTAGAGGAAGAGGTGCTATTACTTATGCCAACTTACAATTTTTAATTTATTGTGCAATGAAATTATCAACAAAGTTTCAAGTTCATGTTATTAATAAATTTATAGAAAGTGATATACTTGTTAATCGTGATATAGGAGGAGTACTTTTTAAAGAATTAAACAGATCTATAGATTCGTTACCTGATAGAATTAAATCCATTGAACATCAAAATTCAACAGAGAGTAAATTAATACATAGTAAAAATAATCAAGGTATTTATATATATGTAGCAAAAGCAATTAGAGTTTTTATCTTTACACCTAATGATTTATATAAATATGGAGATAATCAAAATATTTGGAATAGTGAATGTGTTGAACCTAGACACTTATTAAAGAGGATAGAAATAGAAAAACGAATTAGTGAAGCTATAGAGTTTGGATTTATAACAGAGTACTATGAGAATGTTAATAAAACAGGTTTAAAAGATATATTACCACGCCTATTAAAATAAATCTATTAATTTATAAAGCGGTTTAATTAGAAAAAATTAAGTTATATCAAAGTTTATAATGAATTTATCGTCTATTAAACCTTAAATAGCTTTTTTCCTGAATCTCTATCAACTTACTTTAGTCTAAAAAATCCCAAGTCGAATAGATTTCATATCGGCTTTATACGCAAAAATCGCAAATCAAATAGATTATTCAAAGTAAAATTTCTTAATAAAAATAATTAATTTTATTTGTAGCATATATTATTAAAAAATAAAGCACTAATCTAATAAATTAGAGAGAACTTGGATATTTTATTAAAAATATCTTAAGAGTTGTGAATAATAATTTCAAATATTATTAAGTCTTTTTTAAGCATATTTTAATTAGGGGGGGGTAGAATAAGGCAATTATAATTTAAATTTACCATAAGGATTTCTATATGTTAAAAAAGATACTAATATTTTTACTTTTAACAGCAACAATCAATGCAACATTTCCAACACAAATAAATGTGACCAAGCTATATGTAGCCACATTAGATAGAGCCCCAGATGCTAAAGGATTAGATTATTGGGTATATAAATCTGATTTAAATCTGGAACTTATAGCCCAAAGTTTCTTTGACCAACCAGAGTTGGATATAAAATATCCGAAAGATACAACAAATAGAGAGTTTATAAAAGCTATCTATAATAACCTCTTTAAAAGAGTTCCTGATGAAAAAGGTTGGGATTATTGGGAAGCAGAGTTAGATGAGGAAAGTATTCCAAGGTCACTTTTAATTTTATCAGTTATTAATGGTGCATTGGGAGATGATGAGCTTATACTAAACAATAGAATTACAGCAGGATTATCTTATGCCAATGCTAAAAAAGATGATATACCATTAGCTATTAATATACTTAAAGATATTACAGCTGATAAAGATAGTATATCTTCGGCATTATGTAAATTTAAAATTGTTGATTGTGGAAGTGATAAGAAGCCTATAAAAAAGATAGAGATAGTTGATGATAATGAGCCTGTTATTGTACCTGTCGTTCCAGTTGTTGTTCCAGTTTTACCAGTTGTGGATGATACGAAAGATGTAAATGATACTAAGGTAGCTTTTAAACAAGATGTACGATTTATAGATAAAACTATATCTAGTAATATTCTGGGATATGATTATAATAATAGTATCAAACAAGATGATAATTTAAGTGTTATTACTTTAAAAAGTGATTTCGCTAAAACTTTAAAGGTTGGAGAGATTATTTCAATTCCTATGGGGGAGAATAAAGCTTTTCCTATTGGTAAGTCAGGTAGAGTAGAAGCTGTTGATATTAATGGTAATAGTGCCAAAGTAACTCTTTCTGATATAACATTGCTAGATGTAATTGATGATTTGAAAGTTGATGAACAAAGTATATCATTAACTGCTGATAATCTAATAGATATAATTATTCCATCTTATATAAATTCTTCACAAGATGTCCAAACAAGACAAGTAAGAAGAAGAACTGGAGATAAAGTATTTTTAAATGGTGGTATAGTTGTAACCAATGGAAAGAGAAAACGAACAAGAGATAAGGAACAGTATTTAGAAAAAGCAGAATTAAAATTAGGCTTAAATATAAAAATATCTGCCGATGAGAGATTAAAGAGTGGTGCAATTAAGAAAAAAGAGGTAGCTTTTATCATTGATGGTAAAATTACGGACTTAAAGATAGCTCTTAAACCAGATATTGATTTATCGAGGGGTTCTTTTGGTATTAAAACAATTGTAACAGGTGACATGGATATAGATATATCTACAATATTAAAAGGTGAGTTTCTATTTGGATATTTCGATGAAAAATGGAAAGAGTTTGAACAGAGTAAAACTAAAGCTTTAGGAATACAGTTGACAGGATTAACTTCTGATGATAAGGTAGGTAAAATCCCTATAATGGGATTAATGTATTCAGTAACAAATCTTGTGACACTCAATCTTAAGCCTAAGGAGCTGCTGAGTGTTAAAAATATAAATGCATTAAATGATAAATTAGCAATTATTTTATGGGTATATTTTGACGCAAAAATGGGTATTGTTATAGAAGGAAAACTAGGATTAAAATCTAAAATTAAATTTCAATTTGGAATAGATAAAAAAGAAGGAAAAAAAGGAGAAGATGTTAAACATTTTTTACCAATAGATAAGAATACACCTGTTATTGAGACTTATGTTAGTGGAAAGATAGGAGTAGATGGAAAGCTTGGTTTCTCTACAGCTGTTGATGTATTTATTGGAGGTGTTCGCTTTATAAATCTAGGGATGTTTGCAGGTTTACAACTTAAACAAGAGTTTGAGCTAAAAAGTGATGATAGCGAAGATGCCAAAGCTAGTTATTATCTACAAAATTTTGATGATGGTACAAAATGGAAATGGAAAATACCAAATATGGTTTTTTGTACAAAAGGTAATTTAGATGCAGGAGTGCTTTTTAATGTTGACCTTGGCATAGGTGCAAAATTAAAAGTATGGAAGTTTGAAGTAAGTGGAAATTTAGCATTTCATGACCAATATCCTAGAGCTAAAGATATTGCTAATTTAAAAGTAGGTGAAAGAACAGGTACTTGGTGGAAACTATCAGATTGGGGAGAGTGTACTAATGGGTGTAACCTAAATAAAATAATAAATAATAATTTTAATTTAAAGCAATGATTCTAAATAAATATAATCTCACTAAAATATAAACTAAAAAGAGATAAAATG
>JAMOSL010000188.1 GCA_027063105.1 Campylobacteraceae bacterium | reverse complement strand
CCAACTATAAGAAATTAAATGATTATTACTTCTGACTTTTTAAGAATGTAGAACTGATTCTCATATAAAATAATTTTCAGTCCTACCATCAGTTGAAAACTTTTTCTCGTTCCACAGCTCCAGCTGTGGAACGAGCCATAGTAGCATTAGCATCACCTAGTAGCATTAGCATCACCTGACCCCTTAGATCTTAAGATCTTATGGTTTGCTTGAACCTTCAAGTCTTCTTGCTCTTTCTTTCCAATAGCTATTTCTAAATGCATTAAATTTTGTTCTATTAATTTCTGACTCTTTTTTATATCGGTGCAATACTTTATACTCTTTTTTATGTTCATTTTTAGCTAATACCTCGACAAGAATACCATTATCTTGCTGTTTTAAATGATGAAGTTGAATTGGCTCTTTATCTATCCCAATTGGAGGCTGTCCTCTTTTCATTCTTTCTAAATTATATTTAGAGTGTTTAAAAATAAAGTCTCGTTGAATCACTTTTGTTTCTTTATATTGAATATTTGAGCCACTATTTACAATATTTTTTTCATAGTTTGTAATTCTAACTCTCGGAATAGTTTTTGTATAAGTAACTGTTTTAGGAACAGTTGCTAAAGAAAGATTATTGTAGTTTTTTATAACATAAGAAAGACTATTAATAGCACCAACCTCAAATATTCCTATAATACTAATAGCAATAGCTCCTGTTTCTAACAAAGATTCAATAGCAACTGCATTATAAGGATTTTTTTTCTTAAAATCCTTGTAATTTTTATTTGTATTATCTACTTTTGATGCCCAGTAAATATATGTTTGTGTATTTTTGTATTCTTTGTTGACATACCATTTAAAGGTGTCATCAACTAAATCTGCACTTAAGTTTATTGTGAACAAGAGATAAAAAACAAATATATACTTATACTTTTTCATAAGATATTTCTCCATAGGTCTTTTAGTTAATGTACTTAAAGAATATGACTATTCAATCAACCCCATTATAACAAAACAAACTTTAACGAGTAGAGGGGTCAGGTGAACTAAATCGCACCAACCCTCTTCACAATTCCATTAACAGTAGATTTAGCATAGGTGTCAGGTGATGCTAATGCTACAGTTGCCTGATTTAACTCCCAAATACACTTATCATTCAAAGTTAAATTTTATATAAAATTACTTAACATACCATAAATTAAGCTATAATTACCCTAAAATTCATCATTATTAACAAAGGAAATATCATGGCAAAATGTCCAATGTGTAACTCAAAAAAAGGTAAAAGAGTTTGTAAACTTGTAGAGAATCAAAAAGTTTGTAGTTTGTGTTGTGGGACAACAAGAGATGTAGAGTGTGTAGGCTGTGAACACTATAAATCACCTCTTGAATCAAGAAAATATACGATTGTACCAAAATACTCAACACAAGATATGGAATCAAGTATGGATCTTCAAGGGTACTCCAATGAGATAGAGAGTATTTTATGTAAAATAGACCAAGAGCATGATTTGAAACTCAAAGATGAACTGGCTCTAAATATCTATAAATTATTGATGGACAAATACTATTTTAAAGATAAAGAGTTTCTCTTTCAATCAGAGATACTTAAAGATGGATTTGAACTATTGGTAGATGTAATAGAATATAATAATATAGAAGAGGAGACACTTATAAAAGTTTTGGGTGTTCTATATTTTATTGCCAACAGACGAACTAAGGGTGGTAGGGAGTATTTTAATGTTATTCAGCACTATGTTGGTGGGGGAAATGGTGTACAGATGTTATCTAATTATGAGCTTGAGAGATAGCATCTTGCAAAACTCTTATTGATATGAGGTAATGCTAATGCTAATAAAGTAAGAGATTTAAAGAGCTACAATAACCCTGCTTTACCTAACTCATCTATTAGGGCAGGTAGTCTTGGTTGGTGGTTATATAATTTACGAACATAAGAGTTTAACTCCTCTTTTTTTGTAGGAATTTTTAGTGCTAACTGCAGTAACTCACATGCCTTAGCATAAGAACTTCTCCCTCTGCTCTCTACCATTTTATCACTTCTTGCTTTTAAAATCTCAAAGACTTCATTAGGGTAGATGGAGATAATGGGTTGAACCATCTGGGCTAAATTATAGTCATCTCTATTTTTTTGAACAAGCTCTAAAATAGATTTATATTGACTCTCCTCTCCTAGAAGTTGGATATAAAATAATTTATTATAACCCTTTGCAAAATCTTCAATAAACTCTAATATCCTCTCTTTATCAAAATATTCTCTTAGTAGTTTATAGTGTTCAAATGAGTGTTGAGCTTTTATATAAATCTCTAAAGCTTTAATATATAGAGGTTTAGACTCATCTTTGTCAATATTATCTATAATAAAAAGTGCATAGTCGCTGTTTTGCTCTTTTTCAAAAAGTATATTAGAGACTCTAGCTAACTCACTATTATTATTTAACTCTTTATATCTTTTTTGTAGTTTTAGTGCTACTTGTTTACTATCAAGAAAAAACTCATTTGCTACTTTTAGATATAACTCATTATCTTCTATTATATCAACACAATGAAGAGTAATAATGGCACTCTCTTCATACTCATCTAATTTAGACTCTTTTAGCTTCTCTAATAGATATTTTGCACTATTAGAATTATCTATCACCTGTTCAAAAAAGAGATTAAAGTAAGAAATATTAAAATAGTTCTCTTCTTCCTTATCTGCATTCTCTAAATATTTTAAATATCTTTCATAAAAGAGAGCTGTCAATGAGTTAACCATCTCTATAGAGAGAACTCTATTTTTCATTCTTGAGTTAAATGAAGCGATAGAAGAGTCTATAAAATTTTCAATAAATGACTCAATATCCTCACCAAAAACATAATAATCCCCATCATCTACTTCAGGTTCTTCAAGAATGCTCAACTCATAAATAGCTAGTATTGACCTAAAAGCATCGAGATAGTTACCTTTATCAATAAATTCTAAAGATTTGTTTACAAAAGAATTAAAAATAGGTTCTAAAATAGTATTTCCCATCCCCTCATCATCAGAGTCATAGTAACAACCACCAAGCTTATCGTCTACATCAATTGCTGATATTTCACTCCATAGTTGATCTCGTAGTTCATCAATATTTACAGCAGTTATAGATTCTAGACTATTGGCTTTATTTATTGTAAAATCCATAAACTGTTTTTGTAGGTCACTATCTTTTAGTAATAGTTGTTTTAGGAAATTTAGTTTTTTACTCTTTTCTACCTCATCATATCTCTCTATAAAATCTTTTTTCATCTTTACTACTTTTTATTAAAATTATAGCTAAATACGAATTAATTTCATAGGGTTTATATGTTTTGAATTTTTTGTAGCTTCAAATATTAATTTTCTTGAAATTTTTCCAATAACATAACCTTTTTTTATTCTACTACCTTTTCTAAGGTTTGGAGCTATTTTTGATAATCCTGCATATATTGTATGCATTCTTCCACCATGAGCAACCACAACCACTTTACCTAACATACTACTAGCTCCTGCAAAGACTACTTTACCATTTAAAACATTAAAAACTTTTGCATTTTCACGAGATGATTTAAGTGTAACTGATTCATTAAATATTTTAATTTTATATATTGGGTCTACATAACT
The DNA here is from genome assembly GCA_027063105.1 of Campylobacteraceae bacterium. Taxonomy (GTDB): domain Bacteria; phylum Campylobacterota; class Campylobacteria; order Campylobacterales; family Sulfurovaceae; genus SZUA-451. Next base: position 22,243 of record JAMOSL010000188.1, on the reverse strand, counting down.
TCCAAATGATTTAACTACTCTTGAACTTTTTAATGGAGATATTGTTTTTGCACCTTTATAAGAATATACTTTATTTCGATTAGATGAATATTTTTTTTTCTTTCTCTTTTTTTTCTTTTTCTTTTTCTTTTTTGTATTATAAACAACTTTTTTACCAGCTTTTCTAGCTTTTTCTCTTGCTAGTCTTCTCTTCTTTCTCTCTAATCTTTTTCTTTTTCTCTCTGCTATAATTTTAGCTTTTTGTTTCTCTATTCTTCTTTTCTCTTCTGCTAACTCTTTTTTATGAATAATATTTAAATCTGCAAGTGTTGAACGTAAAGCATTCTGTTTATCAAGTGTCTCTTGCAATTTTGCTTTATATCTATCTTCATTAGATTCTAGTTTATCTAAGATATTCTCCTTATCTGTTCTACTCTTTTTATATTTATTTCTCTGTTGAGCTAACTTATTTATTTTATGTTTTATAACTATTCTATCTTTTATAATTTCCTTTTTTTGCCTTTTCCAGTTTGAAATTTGTTCTTGAAGATATTTTAATTCTTGATCATTTTGAATTTTATATAACTTATACATCTCCTGCTTTATAATGGATTCTCTATTTGCCTCATGTGATTGTGTCATTGCATGAATTACAGAAAACTGTTGAGCTAAAAGATTAATATATTTATCTTTTTTATCTTCTATATCTCTACTAATTTCTTTGAGGTTATTATCAAATTTAGATAATGCCTCTTTAGATTGATTATATGAACTTGCATTTTTATGATACTCATCGCTTAGTAAAGATAATTTTTTATTGAGTTCTATATTATCATTTTGAGCATCTTCTATATCTTTAGCAATTTTATCTAATTGAGTTGTTGTCTTTTTTTCTATCGCTACACTTTTATTCAAATTATGTTTGGATGATTTAATCTTTTTTTCTGTAGTTGTGGCAGAAGTTAAAGATAAAGAGAAAATAGATAAAAACAGAATTTTTATAACTATATGAAGCATTAAACTCTACCTTTTGTGGTAAATACGACTAGATATACTGATATAAATACAATTAATAAAGATGTAGCCAATAATATTAAAAAGTCAATTGGGTGGAACAATAAATTCTGCATATGCATTAAAATATCAATATGACTCTCTTCTGCCCATTTATATTTTAAGAATACAAATATACTAGTTGTTAATATCGTTGAAATAATAGCATCAATAATTGCCACCTTGAATAGAACACCACTTCTAAGCATAATTGGAGCACCAAAAGTTTCCATAACTTGCATTCTCTCTTTATGTGCATAATTCCAAATTTCCATCTGTTTAATAACCAAAACTAAACTAATTAAAGACATAAATGTAACAAAAGCTTTAAATGTGAATTTGATAAAACTAAAAAGAGTATAACTTGCTCCATAACTATCCCCAAAAGTTTCAACTTTCTTGATTCTATTATCAGCTTCAAGATATGCTTTTATGTGCTTTAAAGTAGAGGTATGAAGATAACTACTAAATTTAATATTATAAAAATATGGTAATGCTTCCAATATTTTATCACTATTAGATTTGGTCATTCCTTCAGCAATTTGTTTAGCTAGAACTTCTTTTTCAACCTCTTCTCTTTCACTAATATGTGAATCTAATTCTATAAAATCGGTTAAACTTATAGGCTCTCTTGCTACAACAAACATAGAATAGCCCTCTCTTAGTTCTTTTTCATAATTTGTAGTTGTTCTATCAAATACCAAAAAGAACTCTACCCCTAAAAGAATTGCCATCATAGGAAAAATAAAAGTAAGATGATTTTTAATGAACCTCATAAACACCCTTATTCTCTATAATGAAGTGCCTATATGGGATACTAAAAACAGCTGGTATTCTGTGGGTTACAACTAAAACTGTTGTATCTAACTGTTGACAAGCATTTTCCATTAGATCCCAAATTACATTAGATGAATAATCATCAAGATTTCCTGTCGGCTCATCTGCTAAAATTAAAAAAGGATTTTTAGACATAGCTCTTGCAACTCCTACTCTCTGTTGTTCTCCACCACTTAATTCTAAAGGATATTTATCAATATGGTCTGATAACTTTACATGATTTAGCAATCTTTTAGCTTGAGTCATCTGAACTTCCATAGAATATCCAGCGATAATTAGAGGTAAAACAACATTTTTTGATACTGTCCATTCATTAATTAATTTATAATCTTGAAATACAATACCTAAATGTGTACGAAGCTCTTGTAATTTTGAGTAAGATATTTTCTCCATATCTAAACCACCAACAATTAAAGTTCCATCCGTTGGCTTTATTTGACCATAAAGAGATTTAAGAAGAGTTGATTTACCACTACCACTAGGTCCTGTAATAAATATAAACTCACCCTTTTTTATTGAGAAAGAGGCATCTTTTATAATATCTGTCTGTCCATAAGATAGCGTTAGATTAGATGCACTGACCACAACATTTTTAGACATTTAAAAACTCCATTATCTTTTTATGTGCTTGATAATTTACCTCGGTTTTAACAGGAACAGAGGCATAATATTCACATAGATTTTTAGTAAGTAAAATATACTTATGCTCAGGTCTATCAAAACTACCAAATGCACATTTAATCAATAAAGCACTATCTGAAATAGAATAAACTCTCTCAAAATGTACAAAGTAACCATCTTCTATAATAGCCTTATTTGGTAGATTATCTTTTATCTCTTTATTATAGCCTATATCATTAAATCTAAAAGATATATTTAAAACTTTTTCTGCTGATTTCTCTTCTGACTTGAGATGAACTTCGTATATATTTTTCTCTTGTTTTTTCCATCTAGCCTCATATTTACTTGTTATCTCCAAGTCTTTATTTTTATCTATTACCACTTGAGCTTTTGGTAAAGTGAGAAAAGTTTCTAGACTATACCAAAAATATTTATGGCTATCTGTTCTAAGTTCTAATAAACCATCAACTCTTAAAACTCTTAATGCTTCATTTGTAAAACTAGGGCTTATAACGCGTCTGTGGGGCTTTTTATCCCAAGGAACTGGGAAATGTACAAATATTTGAGATAATAAATTTGAAGGCATCATCTCTAAAAATAGTCTTGCATCATAATTAACAACCCAAATATTTTTTAAATTTTGAAGCTCTATCTGTTTTAAAACTTGTTGTGCTGATGGAGTATGTATTTCAATACCAATAAATAGAGTATCTGGTCTTTTTTGTGCTTGATATAATAAATGTCTACCACTTCCAAACCCAACTTCAATAGAAACCTCATCATAAGGAAATTCTATATTTTCAAAATCTTTTATCTTTTTTAAATATTCTGATGACAAAGGAGGAGTTGAATTAGATTGATTTATATTATTATGTATAACATCTAAATCTAAATCTTCAGACAAAATTTTTAGAGCCTCTTTAATAATATTTACTTTAAGAGGTCTAGTCACCTTATCATATTTAAACATGTCGTTATGTTCATCTCTTTTAAGTTGTAATAAAAATTTCTCATTATTTAACTCTACTCCAAAAAGATAATCTCCACCATTTGATGCGTCTGCACGAAATTGAATAATTGATGAATTATCTACAATACTGTCTAAAGTTTTTTTATCTAATGATTTTATTTTTATATGTGGCATTATTTTCTTCTTAATATGATTTTTTAATAATATTATACCCAAATTATTTTACCCATTAAGTAGTAAAAAGCTTCTAATATTAACGCTTAGTTAACAAATAGATAATAAATATCTGTTTTTAAATTACAGATAAACAGATTTTAGCTAAAATAACTATTATTTTAATATGAGGGTATTATCAAATGGATATTAGACAACAATTTTTAGACTTTTTTCAAAGTAAAGGACACCAATTAATTCCTAGCTCTGTACTTGTACCAGATGATGCTACACTTATGTTTACAAATGCTGGTATGGTGCAATTTAAAAATATCTTTACGGGTGATGAACCTATACCAAATCCTCCAAGAGCTACAAGTTCTCAAACTTGCTTAAGAGCTGGTGGAAAACATAATGACCTTGATAATGTAGGGTATACAGCACGACACCATACACTTTTTGAAATGTTAGGAAATTTCTCTTTTGCTGATTACTTTAAAGAGGATGCTATTGCTTATGCATGGGAATTTATTACTGATAAAAAATATCTGAATCTACCAATAGATAAACTGTGGGTGACAATACATGAAAATGATGATGAAGCAGAAATATTCTGGTCTAAACATATAAGTAAAGATAGAATTATTCGTTTTGGTGATGCCGATAACTTCTGGCAAATGGGAGATACTGGACCTTGCGGACCTTGTAGCGAAATTTTTTATGACCAAGGAAAAAAAGATTTCAATTCACCTGAAGATAAAATGGGTGGAGAAGGTGATAGATTTTTAGAAATTTGGAACTTAGTATTTATGCAATATGATAGAGACAAGAGTGGAAAGCTTATATCTTTAGCTAAACCAAGTATAGATACAGGCATGGGATTAGAGAGAGTTATAGCAATAAAAGAGGGGGAAAATAATAATTATCACTCTTCTATATTTATGCCCTTTCTAAATAAAATTGGTGATATGGTTGGAACTCCTTATAATTTTAAAGCAGATAATAGTGCAAGTTACCGTGTAATTGCTGACCATCTTCGTTCTTGTTCTTTCCTTTTAGCTCAAGGTGTTAACTTTGATAAAGAGGGCAGAGGGTATGTTTTAAGAAGAATCATGAGAAGAGCAATTCGCCACGGATACCTTTTGGGATTAAGAGAGCCTTTTATGTTCAAACTTGTAGATACTCTAGTAGAAGTTATGGGAGCTCAATATGACTATCTAGCTAATAAGGCAGAGAGCATTAAAACATCTATGAAGCTAGAAGAGGAGAGATTTTTTGATACTATTGATGCTGGAATAAAACTTTTTAATGATGAATTAGAAAATACTACAGATATATTCAATGGAGAGGTAGCATTTAAACTATATGATACATTTGGCTTCCCACTAGACCTTACCCAAGATATGTTAAGAGAAAAAAATATAGAACTGGATATAGAAGCATTTAATAGTAAAATGCAAGTTCAAAAAGCTCAATCAAAAGCAAATTGGAAAGGAACAGGTGATGCTTCTACTAGTGGAGATTTCAAACTAATAAAAGAAAAATTTGGAATTAACAAATTTATTGGATATGAAACACAAGATACTATAAGTAATGTCTTAGCTATTTTAGATAATAACTTTAAAATAGTTAATAAGATAAATGGTAAAGGTTGGGTTTTATTAGATAATACACCATTTTATGCAGAATCTGGTGGACAAGTAGGAGATTGTGGAGAACTTTTAAAGTCTAATCAAAAGATTAATATTTTAAATACTCAAAAATTTATAGATTTAAATCTATCTCAATTTGAAGGAATTCTGGAAGTTGGAGATAAAGTTGAGTCTAAAGTTGATAACAACAGAATAGAAATAGAAAAACACCATTCAGCAACTCATCTTCTACATGCAGGACTTCGAGAAATTCTAGGAGAACATATTGCTCAAGCTGGTTCACTAAATGATGATAAACGACTTCGTTTTGACTTTTCACATCCAAAAGCTATGACAAATGAAGAGATAATTAAAATTGAAGCATGGGTAAATGATAAAATTAGTAGAGCTATCCCAAGCATAACAAAAATAATGAGCATAGATGAAGCTAAAAATAGTGGAGCAATAGCTCTATTTGGTGAAAAATATGGGAGTAGCGTTAGAGTAGTTAGTATGGGCGATAGTTCTATAGAACTTTGTGGTGGTACACATATAACAAATACAGCTCAAATTGGTCTATTTATGATAAGTAAAGAGAGTGGAGTAAGTGCAGGAGTTAGAAGGATTGAAGCAATCTGTGGAAATAGTGCAATTAATGCAGTAATAACGCTAAGAAATGAATTGAATAATATAAAATCTGAACTCAAAAATCCAAATCCTATAGCAGGTATCAATAGATTAAAAGATGATATAAAAACTCTTAAATTAGAACTTAAAACAGCTCTAAGTTCAACTAAAAAAGATTTGTCAACTATTCAAATAGGTGATATTATGGTTATTATTGATGAGGTTGAAGCAGGAGATATCAAAGAGTTTATTGATGAGGCTAAAAATAAATACAAAAAAATTGCTATTATGCTTTTTCAGAAGAAAGGAAATAAAGTTATGATAGCTTGTGGTTCAAAAGAGACCTCTATCAAGGCAGGAAATTGGATAAAAGAGATAGCGCCTATACTTGGTGGTGGTGGTGGTGGACGACCTGATTTTGCACAAGCTGGAGGAAAAGATGCATCTAAAATAGAAACAGCTAAAATAGAAGCCCTAAAATATATAGAATCTAATTTATAATACTGAATATCCAAAAAATATACTTATCTATTTTTTATTTTTTTATACTATTATTAAGATATATTTTTCTTATGGAGTTAGTAAAAAATGATAGATATAGCAAATATTAATATATACTTTATTAGTTTTGTATTAATGATTAGTCTTTTTATACTTTTATATCGTGATTATCTGTATCAACAAAAATTAATCAAAAGCGAGAATAAGTATAGAACATTAATAGAAAATATAAAACAGAGTTACTTCTTTTATCGTCATAATGAAAAAGGAGTCTTCACCTATGTTAGTAATTCTGTATATGATATTCTAGGATACCAAACTTCTGAATTTCTTGTACATTACAATACATACCTAACAGACAATCCAATAAATAAATTGGTAACTACTTATTCTGATAATGCCATAGCAGGTATAAATCAATCACCATATAAACTGGAGATATATCATGAAAATGGTTCTAAATATTGGCTAGAAGTTACAGAAACAGCAAAATTTAATAAAAATGGTGATTTTATATCTGTTGATGGTATTGCAAAAGATATTACAGCTGATATTAGAGTTGATAATCTTATAGAAAATAGCCAGACTATCCTCTTTTATTGGGAAGCAAAAAAAAATTGGCCTGTATCTTATGTATCTAAAAATATATCAATATTCGGATACAGCGATCAAGACTTTTTATCTGGAAAAATAATATTTTCTTCTATTATTCATCCAGATGATGTTAAGGATGTAACTCAAGAAGTTGAATGTTTTACTGAAGAGTATATAGATATGTTTGCTCAAGTGTATCGAATATTTGATAGCGATGGAAATGTAAGATGGATTGATGATAGAACTAGCATTGAAAGAAATGCAAATGGTGAGGCTATCTTTTATTTAGGTACTATTTTAGATATTACAGAACAGAAAAAAGCAGAAATACAACTAATACATCAGGCTAAACATGACGAATTAACTAATCTTCCAAATAGAACTTTACTTTTAGACAGAATTCAAAATTCAATTCAAAAATGTAAGAATTCAAATTCGATATTTGGTGTTATAGTTATAGATTTTGATAGATTTAAAGAAGTTAATGATTCTATGGGTCATAACTTTGGAGATAAAATAATTATAGAAGCCTCTCGTCGATTTAATAGTTGTATGGGTAATATTGATACACTTTCAAGATTAGGTGGAGATGAATTTGTGATTTTAACTGATAAAATTGAAGAATTATCTATTGTTATTGATATTATACAAAAATTAACAATGGTGATGGAGAGACCATTTATTATTAATGAACAACAAGTATATATAACGCTAAGCATAGGTATTTCTATATATCCCGAAGATGGAAATACAGCAGGAACTCTTCTAAAAAATTCTGATGCAGCTATGTTCAAAGCAAAAGATGATGGAAGAAATACATATAGATTTTATGCGAAAGAGATGACTACAAAAGCTTTAGAACATATAGTAATGGAAACAAATATCCGTAAAGGATTAGAAGAAGAAGAGTTTGTTTTACACTATCAACCCCAAGTAGATGGTATTACAGGTAAATTAGTAGGAGTAGAAGCCTTAGTTAGATGGAAACATCCAGTTATGGGACTTATTTCGCCTCATAAATTTATACCTTTAGCAGAAACAACTGGATTAATTATTCATCTGGATAGATGGGTCATGAAAACAGCTATGATACAGATGGTAAAATGGTATGAGCTTGGATTTAATGCTGGTACTTTAGCTCTAAATTTATCAATCCAACAGCTTGAAGAAGATGATTTTTTGCCTATGCTAGATAATCTAATAGAGACTACAGGAATAAAACAAGAGTGGATAGAATTAGAAATTACAGAGAGTCAAATTATGAAAAATCCAAAAGAGGCTATAGAAATTTTAACGGAGATTAGTAAAAGAGGTATAGAATTAGCTATTGATGATTTTGGAACAGGATATTCATCTCTTTCATATTTAAAAAGTCTTCCTATTAATAAATTAAAAATTGACCAATCATTTATTAAAGATATTCCAAAAGATAAAGATGACATGGCAATTACTAAATCTATAATATCTCTATCTAAAAACTTAAATTTAAGTATTATTGCAGAAGGTGTTGAAACACTAGCACAAAAAGACTTCTTAATAAAAAATGGTTGTAAATATATTCAAGGGTATATATATGCTAAACCGATGGAGAGTATAGATATAGAAAATTTATGGCTAAAACATCAATAAATAGATATAATATTAATAAAGGAATTATTTAATGATAACACATATTGTAATGTTCAAATTCAAAGATGAGAATAAAAAGAATAATATATTCAAAGCTAAAAAAATTTTAAATAAATTGGAAGACTTAGTCCCTATACTACTATCCATAGAAGTTGGGATTAATTTTTCAAAAGAAGATAGAGCTATGGACTTAAGTATTATCACAACTTTTAATAATAAATCCGATTTAAATGAATATGCAATTCACCCTGAACATATCAAAGTTATAAATTTTATTAAAGAAGTTATAGTTCACTCTAAAGTTGTAGATTATGAGAGTTAAATGCTTAAATATACAATTTTAATATTGTTTGGATTATCATTTTTATCTGCTAAAATTACTCCTGCATCATATAGAACAGAACTATATCTTAATCTACTAAAAAATAAAAGAGTAGGTGTTATTGTTAATCACTCATCTACTATAGGAAAAACTCATTTAATTGATTTTTTAGTACAAAAAAGAATTCGTATAAAGAAAATATTTGCACCAGAGCATGGATTTAGAGGCAATTCTGATGCAGGTCTTAAAATTAAAAATAGTATTGACAAAAAAACAAATATTCCCATTATTTCACTTTATGGGAAAAAGAAAAAACCAAATGCTAAAGATTTAAAAAATATAGATATTTTACTTTTTGATATTCAAGATGTTGGAGTTAGATTTTATACATATCTATCTACACTTCATTATATATTAGAAGCAGGAGCTAAATATAATATACCTATAATCTTACTAGATAGACCTAATCCAAATGCTCATTATATTGATGGAGAAGTTTTAGATTTAAGATATAAATCATTTATTGGATTAGACCCTGTGCCAGTAGTTTATGGTATGACTATTGGAGAATATGCAAAAATGCTCAATGGTGAAGGTTGGATTGGAAAGAAAAAGGCTAATCTTAAAATTATTCCTATTGCTAATTATACTCATCAAAGTTTTTATTCTCTACCAATTAAACCCTCTCCAAATTTACCAAATGATAAAGCCATTGCACTATATCCATCTCTAGCATTTTTTGAAGGTACAGTCTTTTCTGCTGGAAGAGGTACACAACAACAATTTCAAATATATGGTAATCCTAAATATAAAGATAAATCATTTAAATTTATTCCAAGATCAAGAGTTGGAGCTAAAAATCCAAAGTTTAAGAATAGAGTTTGTTACGGTGTAAATTTAAATAGAAAAACTCTTAAAAATATAAGATTAAAGAAGAAAATAGATTTATCCTATCTCATAGATGCATATAAAAAATATCCGAATAAAAAGAATTTCTTTTTAAAAAATAAGTTTATAGATAAATTATCTGGTAGTAATATATTAAGAAAACAGATTAGCCAAGGATTAAATGAGAGTAAAATTAGAACTACTTGGCAAAATGGATTAAAAAAATTCAAGAAAATAAGAAAGAAATATTTAATATATAGGTAAACTATAATTATAAATTAAAGGAGAATAAAATTTATGTCAAAATTTTTAAAAATCTTTATTGTGCTAACGAGTATTCTTATATCTAAAGAATCAATCACAATTATTGCTAAACCGATAGATTTTTCTGATAAAAGAGTTCAAATGACAAAAGAGTATATTAAAAATCATTATGGTAAAAATGTTAATAATATTAATATTAATCCTAAGATTATTATACTTCATTGGACTGCAACTATGGGTTTAGAAAACTCTTTTAATAGATTTAAATCTGAGAAATTACTTAGTGATAGAACGGATATATCAAAAGCTAGTAAACTAAATGTATCAGCACATTATATGGTGGATAGAGATGGTAGTATATATAAGCTTATGCCTGATAATCAAATGGCACGGCATGTTATAGGATTAAATTATAGTTCTATTGGAATAGAAAATATTGGTGGAGTATCTAATAAAAAAGAAGATTTAACAAAAGCACAAGTAAAAGCTAATATTGTATTGATAAAGTATTTAAAAGCAAAGTATCCAAAAATAGATTATCTTTTGGGACATTATGAGTATAGAAAAATGGAAAAAAGTAAATTATGGCTAGAAGTTGATAAAGGTTATAGAACATTTAAGAAAGATCCAGGTAAAAAGTTCATGGAAGAGGTACGAAAAGGTATTGAAAAATTAAAGTTAAGAAAACCTCCAAAATAGATAAATACTATATATGAAAGCTAATAGTATAGTAAATGTAAAGATAAATCTACTCCAAATAGATACTATAGAAACTAGAATATATAAGATTCCAAAGTCAATAGATAATCTATATTCTAAATAAGTTGTTGGAAAAGAGAATAAAGCTATAAGAACCTCATCAAAGAGAAAACCCATATTAATTAAATGCAAGAATATGGATATAGGATAAAAAGGAATGAACAATAAAGATAGGATAGGTGACAATAGTTGCCAACTTGAAGTATAATCAAAAAATAGATGTACAATAGGTAACATTAAAAGAAAAATTCCAAAAGGTATATATATAATAGAAACCACCAAAGAGTTTCTTTCCTTTGACCATCCTAGAATCAGATAAATATAAAAAACTCCAGCAATAGAATACCAAAAAGAGAGAGATGCTATTAGTAATGGATTGATTGATAATATTAATAAAATAATAGTTAATAAAAACTGAAAACTAATTAACTTCATTCCCAATATAGATAAAATCCAAATAGATAAAAGCATTACAAAAGAACGAATAAGAGAGGGAGGATAACCTACAAACCAAACATATAAAGCTAAAATTATTAAAGATATAAATCCTAAATCAATTAAATTATAACGATAAGGAAAGTATTTCTGTTGAATCGGTCTATAGATATAATTTAATAGACTAAAAACAATTCCCCACAATATACTTAAATGGAATCCACTAAGAGCGATAAGATGACTAACACCCAATAATGATACAGATGTTCTTAATGATTGATTTATTGATGTGGCTAAGAAAATAGCTTGATAAAAATCTACTATATCATTATTTTTGTGTTGACTTTTAATTTCTTTTAATAGAGAATTTCTTCTATCTTCGACCTTTTTATATATCTTTTTAATAATAATTTGGCTGTAAAATGAGTTTAAATAACCAAAAAAAGTTATTTCATGATTTATTAATATCTTAATTCTAACTTGATATAACTCTATACTCTTTTTTATCCAACTAGTTGTATATATAATATATCCATCAGTAGTTTTCAACTTTAATACAACATAAGATTTTCCATTTTTGATTTTACTATATTGTTTTAAAACCATAGCATTCGTATAATAAAATGGCTTAGAGATAAACTCCTTATAGTCCTGATATAAAAGAGTTATTCTAAATAGAATAATTGTTATAAATACCAATACTACAAGAATAAACTCTAAATTATTTTGAAAAAGAGTAGGCTTATCAAGTAGCATTCGGTATATCTATATTACCATTCGTCATTTGTTTACTACCATCTTCATAAGTAGTTTCATAAGCTGATTTATCTACAAATCTAGTAAAATTCTTTTGAAACATAAGTTCAACTGTTCCAGTAGGTCCATTTCTCTGTTTACCTATAATAATTTCAGCTTCTTCTTCATGTTTTTTACTAAATTGATTATCATACGTCTTACCCTCTGATTTTGCCTTCATCTCTTTCTCTTTTTCAATAGCCTCACGATAAACATCATCACGATAAACAAACATCACTATATCAGCATCCTGCTCAATAGAATTATGAACTATAATATCATTAGCAACAAAATTATGAACACCATCAATAGTTAAATCATATGTTTTTTCTTTTCCAATTTTATCAATAGATACAATCTCATCCCAGTATATATCCGAATTAGCAAGTTTTTCTATTTTTTTATCATTTAAAAATTTTGATATTTTTTTGATTCTATCTTTAGATATAGCACTTTTAAATAAAGAAGTACCACAATATGACATATTAAGTTTTTCACAAAATACCCTCCAAGATATTTTTTCTCTATCTTTTGCTTCTTTTATAACTGTTTGCCATACAATCTTATCAATACATCCATTATTTGGATTAGATTTAATATTCTCTAAAACTTTTAAATAAGCTTGAGATTTTTCACCCCTTTTTCCAAAACTTCCTATATTTGTCAAAAATTTCACTAAATCATTTTTACCTTGAATTAATATATGATAATTAGGTCTATATTCTTTATTAGATTTTATCTGTTTAACTTTTCTAATTGTTGACATAATACCTACTCTCAATAGAAGTGATTTAACTTGAATTGATAAATTATAACTACTACTTGAATAATAAACCGTCACTTTATCTGATCTATTTATATTTTTACTTTTATAGAGGGTAATTGAACCATCAGTTGCCCAAAGATGTTTCAAAAATAAATTTATAGCTCTTGTATTACATTCAAATACACTATTTGGTATCTCTTTTTCATATGACCTAACTCTTTTTATATTTAATTTTTCATACCATAATGTTATAGGGTGCTTTCTATTATGAGTTAAAGGATATGGAGAGGTTAAATACAAATGCCACCAATTTTTTTGTTGTACTAATCTTGCATCTATATCAAAAAGATTTTTAGCTACATCTTTTACAATTTCAATATTTTTCATATCTTCATTAGTGTAGTGATAAGGTTGTTTTTCTAATATACAACCATCTCCTAGTAAATGTGCTAATAAAATTAACTCATTATCTAATAAAGAATTTTGTTTAGTTTCAATATTTATTTTATTAGGTGTTGCTATTTTATCTCCAACAGTCAACTTATCAAGCCTATTCCAGCCATCAACTCTATAAAATTTATGATTAGCTGTTGCATTAATTGTTTTTCCTGACTTTGTTGTTAATTTATAAACAATTTTTTCTCCTGAAAAGAAAGCATTAGTAATCTTAAAATTATTAATTCTTAAATCTTTGTCCATTGATTTTATAGTTAAATTTAATTCTTTAAAATTATTTACAATTTCATCTATTCTATACTTTTTCCCAGTTAAAGAGTCATAAATTAGAGTATCCCCAGAGAGACAACCACTTTCACGAAGGTCACTAAGCAATGGTCTTTTATTATCTCTACTCTCCAATCCCCTATTTAATTGTGATAATGCTAATATAGGAATCTGTAGTTCTCTTGCTAATTGTTTTAAACCTCTTGATATTTCAGAAATTTCTTGTTGTCTACCATCTTTTCCACCTCCACCACTCATAAGTTGAAGATAATCTATAATCGCCATACTTAAATCTGGATGTTGAGATTTTAATTTACGAAGTTTCGACCGAATATGATGAATTGTAGCATAACCACTATCATCTACAAATAATTTTTTGCCTGAAATATCATCTACAGCAAAAGCCAATTGACTCCACTGTTCATCTCTTAGATCACCAACTCTAATTGCTTGTAAAGGTATAGATGTTTTAGCAGAAAGCATACGAAGCATAAGTTGTTCAGATGGCATTTCTAAAGAAAAAATAGATACACCCTCATTTCGCTCAATAGCCTTAAGTGCAATATTTAAAACTAGTGCTGTATTATGTGTTACTGTCATATCTTCAAGTAAGAATAGTCTATTCCCATCAATTTCAAATCCATAATAATCATCTACTTTATCATATTCTAATATAATACCTGTATGTTGATGATTACGGTTTGAAGCTAATGGACGAGCTTGTTTTCTTGCTATCTTTGTCGGAATATTATCTAAATGACCAACGATTCTAACTCTATATACCTCACATTCATAATCAATTTTTTTTATTCTAGCTATTTTAGAATGAAATGAACATCTAAATCCTAAACTATCTGCTAAAAATTTAATCTGTTCTGATAATAATTTTGATTTTTGCGTTATTTCTATAACATGATGTTTATCATCATAATGTCCATCACTATCTATTAATCCAGCTAAAAGTTCTAATCTTACCTCTCTATTATTATATAAATATATATCTGGAATATGTTTATTATTTAAAAGATTATAATCTCTTAATTTTTTTTGTAAAGAAATATCATTATCAAAGGATACTCCTGTATAACCTTTAGTAATTGAATATGTAGAACACCTGTCTTTTGGATAGTAGGAAGTCAATTGTAAACCAAGCCTACTTGAATATTCTTCTAAATACTGTACTATTTTATTATCCTCTGTAGTAATATTAACAGAATCACTATTACCATCTCCTAACCACAACCCTAAAAAATAAGGTTCAATAACGATCTCTTTTTTATTAAATTCAACACCAACTTTATAACCCTTATAATTAGTCTTAAATTTATTTGATTTTTCTAAATATTCAGAAATAGAGATATTTAGAATATCTCCATTATTATGTTTCCCCTCATTTCTTGAACGCTTAAGAGATAATATATGAGATTTATTTACACGATAATCTATGCCTTTATTTTGGTGAACCCAATACATTTCTTCTCTACCACGAGCCAATGAAAGCACTTTTCTAGGGGTAGAGTCATCACCCATTAACTCATCACCAATCACAATATTTTCGACTTTTATAAGCTCTCCAGAGTACATTAGAACTTTTGTACCTTTACCCAAACATTTCCCCATTGCTGGCCGAGCAGCTATAATTACTAAATCCCCTTTACCAAAACCACTAGTTTTTTCGTTGAGATTTCTGAAGCCTGTATCTACTCCTACAAGTTTTGAATTTCCCAACTCTTTTAGTCTTGTTATATCAGCCATCATAGATTGTGCAATCTCTTTTGCTTCTCTAAAATCTTGACTTTTATTATTTTGAGTTATATCATAAAGTTTTCTCTCAACTAAATCCATAATCTCGTCAGTAGGTAAATCATCTTCTATTGTAACTTTTTTTATCTCTGTGGCTAGGGTTGCTAAGGCTCTTTTTATAGATTTAGATTTTATTTCATCTAAATATGCCATTGTATTAGATATTGGATTTGCTGATAAAATTTCTAACATAGAAGTCTCATCAAATTTACCTAATTTTATAAGTCTATTTTTTAGAAATTCTTCATCTATAGGCTTTTCTGCTATTGATAAATCATTCATTCCTTCAAAAATATATTGATGAAATGGTAAATAGAAATCTTTTGCATCTAATTTTGATGCTATCTCTTCAAAAATCTCTGGGTCAAAGATAATGGCAGATAATACGGCCTTCTCTATATTAAGATTATACATATTTTAAGCATTTTCTTCTGCAAATTTTTCTACTTCTTGCACAAATCTATCAACTAACTCTTTCTCTGGTAATTTTGCTACAACTTCGCCTTTTACCATAACCAAACCACTACCTTTCCCATAAGCAATAGCTACATCAGCATGTTTTGCCTCTCCAATAGCATTTACGACACAACCCATAACAGACACATTCATAGGAGTTTTAATATGAGCTGTTCTCTTTTCAACCTCTTCTACTGCTGTTACTAAATCAGCTTCTATTCGTCCACAAGTAGGACAAGATATTATATTTAGACCATCTCTACTTCTTCCACTATCTTTAATAATTGCTCTAGCTACATTAATCTCTTCTTCTAATTCACCTGTAATAGATACTCTCATAGTATCACCAATACCATCAAGAAGTAAAGCACCTAATCCAATAGAAGATTTAATAGTAGCATGAAATAGCGTCCCTGCTTCTGTTACACCTAGATGAAATGGATAATTATTCTTAGGTCTAAGCATTCTATATGCATCAACTGTTCTATCTACATCTGATGCTTTTAGAGATATTTTAATATCATTAAATCCTAAATCTTCTAAATATTTAATATTATACTCTGCACTAGCTACCATACCTTGAGCAGTTGCTCCATATTTTTGATCAAATTCTTTTTCTAATGAACCTGCATTAACTCCAATTCTAATTGGTAAAGACCTATCTTGACATGCTTTTACTATCTCTTTTATTTTTGACTTATCTCCAATATTTCCAGGATTAAATCTTATACAATCTACCCATTTAGCTGCTTCTAATGCTAATTTATAATGAAAATGAATATCTGCAATTAGTGGGATAGAGATTCTTTTTTTTATTTCCTGAAGAGCTAAAGCATCTTCCATTTGAGGAACTGCAACACGAACCATATCTGCTCCAGCAAAGTGCAATCTATTTATCTGCTCAACAGTGGCTTCAATATCACTTGTAGTGCTATATGTCATAGATTGAACAGAGATAGGAGCATCTCCACCGACAGCAACGCCACCAACAAATATTTTTTTAGTCGGGTATCTATCTTTCATAATTATCTCTTTTTTGGATATTTTATCGAAATAATTCTTTAATAAGCTATGAAAATTCTACTGGGTCAATATCTATCTCTATGCCTACTTGATTAACTTTATGAAGAGCATCTAAAAGTGGTAATCTTTTTTCTGAACGAAGAAGTATATTATATCTATATTTATTAGAAATTTTTTCTATTGGAGCTTTACCAAATCCAATAATTTCTATATCCAAAAACTCTTTTAACTTTGATACTATTATATTAGTTAAATCATTGGCTTTAAAATCTTTTATATGAGAAATCAAAATTCTAGCTAAAGATACAAATGGAGGATATATATCTCTAACAAATTCTATCTCTTCTCTTAAAAAAATCTCATAATTATTAATATATGGTAAAAAAGCATCTTTATCATTTGTTTGAATAATAATATCTGAAGATTTAGCTCTACCAGACCTACCTGCTATTTGAATTAATAAACTAATAGCTTTCTCTCTAGCTCTATAATCTGGTAATCCCATAATAAAATCTAAACCCATTATTACACTTAAGGTTATATTTGCATAATCATGCCCTTTACTAAGCATTTGTGTACCTAAGAGAAGATGACTTTCACCTTTTTCAAATCGTTTTAATGCATTTTTTAATTTAGTAGCTGTTGTAATGCTATCTCTATCAAATTGCTCTATTTTAATTAAAGGTATTTTATCTTCTAATATCTCTTTAGCTTCAACTGTTCCCATTCTTTCACTTGTTAAAGGGTGATAATCACAACTAACACAAGTATCTATAATTTGTTGAGTATACTCGCAATAATGACACTTTAAATAACGATTATTACGATGAAGAGACATTCCTACAGAACAATATGGACAAGTATGAGTAGCTCCACAATGTTGACAATATAAATATTTAAAATTACCTCTAACTGGAAGAAAAAATAGAGATTGATTATTTAAATTAAAATTATTTTCTATTTTTGCAATAATTTCTTGAGTTAGAACTGAACCTCCTACAAAATGATATCTTTTCTCTGTTTCAATAAAAGGTTTATCTAATTTAATAATAGGATATTTATAATATGAATTTAAACTAGGCGTTGCACTTGCTAAAATAACTTTTGCATTTAATTTTTCTCCCATAAAAATAGCCATATCCCTAGCGTGATAACGAGGCTTCATCATAGATTTATAACTATCATCATGCTCCTCATCTACAATAATTAATCCTAAATTAGATAAAGGTGTAAAAAGTGCTGATCTTGCTCCAGCAATAATATCTATTTCATTATTATAAATCTTTTCCAATATCTCATTTTTCTTCTTTTTGCTAAGTTTAGAATGCCACATAGCAACTCTATCTCCAAAATACTTTTTTAACCTATTTTCCATTTGTGGAGTTAAAGAAATTTCTGGCATTAAGAATATAGAACTTTTCTTATTTTCGACCATATCAATCATTAAAGAGATAAATATTTCAGTTTTACCAGAACCTGTAACACCAAATAATAGAGCTTTATCTTCTTTAAGTAATTTATTATAAGAATTTTCTTGAATCTCGGAAAGAGTAGGTTTTTCTATTCTGGAAGCATCTCTTATATTATTTTGTGTAATACTTAAATAAGGTATAAAAAGTGATATAGCTTCTCCAAAAGATGAAAAGTAATAGTAAGATATAAATTTAGCAATCTCCATCTGTTTAGAATTATAAAATTTATCTGTTTTTGATATAATTTTTGAAGTTTTAAATTCGGTAGGTTTTTCAACCTCTTTAGAAACAACTCCTAGTTTTTGAGTATTTTTTAATGGAACAAGTAGAATTTCACCTATATTTAACACTTCTGTGGAGGAATATGTTAATATAGGAGCATTCTGTTTTAACAGATAAATTTGGTAATAGTACAACTATCTAATTCTATTTGTTAACTCTTGACAATATTTATCAGTTGTTGTTTTACAATTAAATTTATTATTTTTTAGTTCAAAATAGGCTATACTATTTTTGTTATTTGGCATAACATATAGATATTGACTAATAGCATTTGTTTTAGTTCCAAGACTAGTCTGCCTCCAACATCCTACAGCATTTCCATCTTTGCAAGATATTAAAGGATATTCTAATACTGAATTATCTGTATCTTTATCAAACCCATCAAAAATATCTTTATTATATCCTGTTACTTTACTAAGTGAATAGATAGACTGAAAATCACCACTTAATACCCTTTTCTGCTTTTCTGTAGCTAATGCACTTCTAATTGAAGATACTGTTGTTTTAGCTGTAGTAATAATTGCATCATCTCTATTCATTGCCAATTTTGGAATGGCTACTGCCGATAAAATACCGACTATAACAATAACCATAATTAACTCTATCATTGTAAATCCTGAATGAATTTTTCTTAAAATCATACTTAACTCCTATTTATGTATTTTTTCTATTATAACATAAAACTTCAATTAATAAAAATTAGAATAGAATACTTTTAAAATTATATAGGAATATTCATGATAGGTTCAATTTTAGTACTTTCTGGTCCAAGTGGAGCTGGGAAGAGTACGATTATATCAAAGGCTTCAAAAGATATTGGAGATTATTATTTCTCTATATCTACAACAACCCGTCAACCTCGAAAGGGAGAAATAGATGGTAAAGATTATTACTTTGTAGATAAAAATACATTTGAAGATGGAATAAGGGCAGGTGACTTTTTAGAATTTGCAGAGGTACATAATAACTATTATGGAACTTCTTTAAAACCTGTAAGAGAAGCCTTGGATAAAGGAATATTAGTTATATTCGATATAGATATTCAAGGACATAGACTAATAAGAGCAAAATTAAATGATATTACTACTTCTGCATTTATAACACCTCCAACACTTACAGAATTAGAAAGAAGATTAAGACTTCGTTCAAGTGATAATGAAGAAATTATAAATAATAGATTAGAAAATGCAAAAACTGAAATATTATCTGTTGGAGAGTATGATTTTGCAATAGTTAATGATAATATAAAAAGAGCTAGTTATGAATTTTCTATTATCGCAAATGTGTCAAGGTTAAAACATAGTCAAGTTGATGAAGCAACTTTTATCAAAAATTGGCTAGTTTAAAAAAATTAAAGTATAATTAGAAAAAAGGATAGATATGGGAATGCCAAGTATGCCAGAATTATTGATAATTTTAGCAATAGTAGTACTTCTTTTTGGAGCAAAAAAGATACCAGATTTAGCAAAAGGTGTTGGAAAAGGTATTAAAGACTTTAAAAAAGCTGTAAAAGATGATGAAATAGCAGAAACAAAACCTGAAATTACAGAAAAGAATGATGTAAAAGTAGCAGAAACTACAACTACCCCTAAAACTGAACAAAAAGCATAATCATATATAGATTATATAAGACCGTTTATACGGTCACTTCACTATAAAACCCTCTAACGGATATCAGTATGAAATTAAAAAAAGAAATAAACAAAATTATATCACAAGCACTTGTTGATGCCTCAATAGAAGTTCATCAAATATCAGTTTCACAATCATCTAAAGCAGAATTTGGAGATTATCAATTTAATGGAATTATGCCTTTAGCTAAAATTTTAAGGAGAAATCCTAGAGATATAGCATTAGATGTAATAAAGTATATTGATACTAAGGGAGCAATTTTAAAAGTTGAAGTAGCAGGTGCTGGATTTATTAATATTTGGCTAAACCCTCTATGGCTTCAGGAGATGACTAAAAAGATGCTACTAGATGATAGATTAGATATAAGTAAGAAGAAATCTAATAATATTATTGTAGTAGATTACTCTGGGCCTAATATGGCAAAAGAGATGCATGTTGGTCATCTTCGTTCAACAATTATTGGAGATACTCTTGCCAATCTTTTAGAGTTTTTAGGTGATAGAGTTATTCGTCAAAACCATATAGGAGATTGGGGTACTCAGTTTGGCATGTTAATTGCCTATCTTGAGGAAATAGCTGTAGATAATATGAACAACCTAAAAGATCTGGAACAATTTTATAAAGATTCAAAAAAAAGATTTGATGAAGACGAAGAGTTTGCAAATAAAGCTAGAGATTATGTTGTAAAAATACAGAGTGGTGATGAACACTGTCTTAAATTATGGAAAAATTTTATAGAGATTTCTTTAAATCATTGCCAAGAGGTATATTCAAAATTAGATGTAAAGTTAACTCCTGAAGATGTAAAAGCAGAAAGTTTTTATAATGATAGACTCCCAAAACTCATTGAGAAGCTTGAAAATGATAAAAAAATAGAAGTTAGTAATGGAGCTAAATGTTTATTTATAGATGGTGAAGAAATACCTGTAATTATTCAGAAAAGTGATGGAGGATATCTATATGCAACAACCGATTTATCTGCATTACAGTATAGAGATGAAATATTAAAATCTAATCGTATGTTATATGTTGTTGATGCACGACAATCAGGACATTTTAAACAAATTTTTAATATTGCAAAAGATAGTAAACTTGTAAATAATGAAACCAAACTTGAACATATAGCATTTGGTACAATGATGGATAAATCTGGAAAGCCATTTAAAACAAGAGATGGTGGAACAGTTAAACTAGTAGAACTACTAGATGAATCTATTATTAGAGCTAAAGAATCTATTAGAAATAAAGATGAATTGAATTCCAATGAATTAGAGAAATTAGCTAAAATTATAGGAATTGGAGCTGTGAAATACTCTGATTTATCTATTAATCGTACATCTAACTATATTTTCAATTGGGATAAAATGTTAAGTCTTGATGGAAATACATCTTTATATCAACAATATGCTTATGCTAGAATTATGAGTATTTTCAGAAGATTTAATAGTCAAATTGGAAGTAATATAAATATTAAGACTGATATAGAACATAAATTAGCTGTAACCCTTTTAGGATTTGAAGATACTTTAAATAGAACAGCTAGAGATTCTTCTCCACACTATCTTACAACATACTTATATGAATTAACAACTATATTTATGCGTTTTTATGAACAAAACCCTATATTAAAAGATGAAATAGAAGATAAAATAAGAGATAGCCGTTTAGCACTAGCACTATTAACATCAAAAGTTATAAAGCAAGGATTGGATATTTTAGGAATTGAAGTAGTAAATAAAATATAAGGATATTTTAATGAATGAAATGAATTTAAGTGCATTACAACAAAGTGTTGAGGGTATGCAAGGACTTAATGGTGAAGATGGTGGAAACCCAATGGATAATATTCAAAATATAGTTCATCAAGGTATGGGTCAAGGCATAGATGATGGCTCTTTTATATGGGGCATATTCTTTGGAATTATAGGTATGAGTTATTCCATGTATGGTAAAAAGAGTGATAAAGACATGTTCTTATATAGTGGTGTAGGACTTATGGCATATACATATTTTGCTACAGGAATGACA
>JAMOSL010000187.1 GCA_027063105.1 Campylobacteraceae bacterium | reverse complement strand
TAATATAAAAAATAATATAACACCAACCATATCATCTGACATAAAACTCTCCTCTCCATATTACTAATCAAAATCTAACCTATCGGCTACATTGCTATTCAGTTAGTTCCCACATTCTAGCAGGAAGAAATCAAATCAAAACCTAACTATCACAAACCTCAACAATATGTCCATCACCTCTTGATACTTTTTCTATTAATTTAATCATTGTTCTCACACCAGAACCTGATGCACCTTCTGGATTTTCACCCCAAGCATGTTCTACAAATGCAGGACCTGCTATGTCTAAATGAGCCCATCTATCCTCATGATGCTCATCTATAAAATTAGAGAGGAACATTCCAGCAGTTACAGCTCCACCATATCTTGTATTAGAAATATTTGACATATCAGCTATATTACTTTTTATTGTTCTTCCTAAATATCTATTAAAATCTAATTTTGTTGCCATCTCACCAGATATTTTATTTGATGCATTTACAACCATATCAGATGCCATTTTTGTATTACCCATAACACCTATTGTATAATTTCCAACACCAACAACACAAGCACCTGTTAAAGTTGCCATATCAAAGATATAATCGGCTTTAACCTCTTGTTGTGCATAACATAAAACATCTGCTAAAACTAATCTACCCTCTGCATCTGTATTTTTAACCTCTATACTTTTTCCATTTTTAGCGATTAAAACATCATCTGGCTTATAAGCATCTCCACCTATCATATTTTCAACTGCTCCGATAAATCCATGAACTTCTACTGATATATTCATCTCTGATATAGCTTTCATAATTCCCATAACAGCAGACCCACCACTCTTATCTAACTTCATATTTACCATAAAATCAGCAGGTTTTAGACTAAGTCCACCACTATCATAAGTTAGACCTTTTCCAATAATAGATATAACAGCCTTTGGATTTTCTGGTTTATGTGCTAAATGAATAACTCTTGGTTTATGACGACTAGCACGAGATACTGCTAAGAGTGCATTCATATCTTCTGATTCTATATCTTTCTTCTTAAGAATCTTGCACTCCAAACTACTCTTTTTAGATAATTTTTTTGCCATTTTTGCCATAACTTTAGGATAAAAGTCCTCTGGAGGAGTATTAACAATGTCTCTTGTATAATTTGTAGCATTAGCTGTAATAATAGCGTTATCAATAGCTCTTTGACAACTATCCTTATCTAATGAAAAACCATGATATTCTTCCATAGAAATTATAATATCTATTAAGTTTTTAGTAGATTTTTTACTTTTATATCTATCGAAAGTATAATTACCTAATATAATACCCTCAACCATACCTCTAAGAACAGCTGTACACTTTGGATGACTCATATATGTTAATACTTTAGCACTTTTAAATGTAGTTCCTTGAAGTGAACGCATTGCAACACCCATAATAGCTCTAATATCTGTACTCTTAATACTATCAGAACCTATATAAAATCTATTATTCTCTATAAGTAAACAACTCTCTTCATGTTCCCCACTAAACCCAGCTTTTATTAAAGAATCTTTATCTTTTACACTATTATGATCTAAATCACCTTTAATCACTATAATTATCTCTAAATCAGACTTTATCTCTGATACTTTTTTTTCTGTTAATTTAAAATTCATTTTTTACCTTTATATTTTTAAAATCTATCTTTTAGAATATCTTGAGCTTGTATCATATCTTTATCACCTCTACCAGAAAGGTTTACTAAAATAATTTTACCCTCAATATCATCTTTTTTCATCTTTTTAAGATATGCAACTGCATGAGAAGATTCAAATGCTGGAATAATACCCTCTTTTTGAGATAACCAAACAAATGCATCCATTGCTTCATCATCTGTAATATGGTTATAACTTACAACATTTTTATCTTTAAGATATGCATGTTCTGGTCCAATTCCAGGATAATCTAATCCAGCAGATATTGAATGAGCCTCTTGAATCTGACCATCTTCATCCTGAAGCAAATAACTTAATTGTCCATGAAGAACTCCTGCACTACCTTTTGCCAAAGAACAACCATGCTTACTATCTAATCCATAACCACCTGCTTCTATCCCAATACATTCTACGCTATCATCTTCTAAAAAATGATTAAATATTCCGAGAGAATTAGAACCTCCACCAATACAAGCTATTACTTTATCTGGTAAACATCCCTCTGCAATATTCAGTTGAGATTTTGCTTCCCAACCAATAATAGATTGCATATCTCTAACCATCATAGGATATGGATGAGGACCAGCTACTGTTCCTATTACATAAAATGTATCCCTAGCATTTGTTACCCAATGACGGATAGCATCATTCATTGCATCTTTTAAAGTTCTACTTCCACTTTTAACAGAATGTACTTTAGCACCTAATAATTTCATTCTAAACACATTTAACTCTTGTCTAGCTACATCTTTTTCGCCCATAAATACTTCACATTCTAAACCAAATAAAGATGCAACTGTAGCAGTAGCAACACCATGTTGCCCTGCTCCTGTTTCTGCTATTATTTTCTTTTTACCTAATCTTTTAGCAAGTATTGCTTGAGCAACCGTATGATTTATTTTATGAGCTCCTGTGTGATTTAAATCTTCTCTTTTCAAATAAATCTTTGCGTTTAATTCTTTCGATAAATTTTCTGCAAAATATAAAGAGCTAGGTCTACCTACATAGTTTTTATAATAATAATTAACTTCACTCCAAAATTCTTTATCAAACCTAACACTCTCATAATCTAATCTAAGTTGTTCAAGTGTTGGCATAAGTGTTTCAGGAACAAATCTACCTCCATAAATACCAAAATGACCTAACTCATCTGGGTCGTGAGGAGATGGCTGTGGAATATAAATATCTGTTTGTGGATTATAATTTAAATTCATCGTACTTCTTTTTTAAAGATTATAGCGTATTTTGAGAAAAAATTAGATATAATCGCGAAATTTTACCCTGTAAGGAAGATATATGGAACATTTAAATGTATATTATGATAAAGATTGTAATTTAGATATTATTAAGTCAAAAATAGTAGCTATGATTGGTTTCGGTAGCCAAGGACATGCTCACGCAGAGAATTTAAGAGATAGTGGCGTTAGTGTTATTGTTGGTCTTAGAAAAGGTGGAAGTTCTTGGGCAAAAGCTGAAGCAAAAGGTTTTGAAGTTTTAACAATTGAAGAAGCATCTTCTAAAGGTGACATTGTTATGATTTTACTTCCAGATGAAAATCAAAAAGAAATATATGAAGCACAAATCGCTCCACACTTAAAAGATGGTGCTACAATTGCATTTGGTCATGGTTTTTCTATTCATTATGGAAGAATTAATCCAGCATCAACTATTAATGTAATGATGGTAGCTCCAAAAGCTCCAGGTCATACAGTTAGAAGTGAATTTGTAAGAGGTGGTGGTATTCCAGATTTAGTAGCAGTTGATAAAGATCCATCAGGTGATACATTAGAAGTTGCAAAATCTTATGCAAGTGCTATAGGTGGTGGTAGAACTGGTATTATTGAAACTACTTTTAAAGATGAAACTGAAACAGATTTATTTGGTGAACAAGCAGTATTATGTGGTGGTATTACAGCACTTATTCAAGCTGGTTTTGAAACACTTACAGAAGCAGGTTATCCAGCAGAGATGGCATATTTTGAGTGTCTTCACGAAACCAAACTTATTGTTGACCTGATTTTTGAAGGTGGTATTGCAGATATGAGATATTCTATATCAAATACAGCAGAATATGGTGATATGGTTAGTGGTCCTAGAGTAATTAATGCAGAGTCTAAACAAGCTATGAAAGATGTTCTTACAGAGATTCAAAATGGTAAATTTGCAAAAGACTTCGTACTTGAAGGTCAAGCTGGTTATCCTAGAATGAATGCAGAAAGAAGAAATCTTAAAGACACAGAACTAGAAAAAACTGGTGAAAGACTAAGATCTATGATGCCTTGGATTCAAGCAAATAAAATTGTGAACCAAGAGACTAACTAATTTAATATTTTATAAATAAAACAATATCTTTCTAGTATAATTCTATAAAAAGGGTCATACTATGAAAGATGTTATAAAACTAGAAAATTCTTGGCTAAATGAATTAGAAGATGAATTTTACAAACCATATATGAAAGAGTTAAAACAATTCTTATTAGAAGAGATAAATCAAGATAAACAAATTTTACCAAAATCATCTCTGTGGTTTAATGCTCTAAACTCTACACCTCTTCATAAAATTAAAGTTGTTATACTAGGTCAAGATCCGTACCCTACTAATGGTCATCCTTATGGATTATGCTTTTCAGTTTCTCCAGAAATAAAACCTCTACCAAAATCTCTATTAAATATAAATAAAGAATTATTAAATGACTTAGAAATTGACAATTCTCATATAGGATATTTACAACCATGGGCAGAACAATGAGTTTTACTTTTAAATGCTGTACTCACTGTTGAAGCTGGTAAATCTAATTCTCATCAAGGAAAAGGTTGGGAGAAATTCACAGATAAAATTATTGAAATAATTAATAAAAAATGTAATAATATAGTTTTTATACTTTGGGGAGCTTATGCACAAAAGAAAGGTGTATCAATAGATATAAACAAACATCTAATTATAAAAAGTCCTCATCCCTCTCCACTTTCAGCATACAGAGGTTTCTTTGGGAGTAAACCATTCTCAAAAACAAATAATTATTTATTGGAGAATAACAAAAAGATAATAAATTGGGGATTAAAAAACGAATAAAACTCAAAGTGGCAGCGACCTACATTCCCACAAGCGTAGCCTGCAGTATTATCGGCGATGGGAGGCTTAACTTCTAGGTTCGGAATGGAACTAGGT
>JAMOSL010000186.1 GCA_027063105.1 Campylobacteraceae bacterium | reverse complement strand
CTCTATTATTTTCCTCTTTTTTTAATTTAGATATTATATCAAAATGAGCTGGATTTACGACTCTAATATAAATATTTTTATCTTCTAGTCTATCAGCTAAATATATACTCTCTTGTAAATATTCAAAAGCTTTATCCTCATCTAGTAACATATCTAATATGAGATAAATATTTCTTCCAAATGGTTCTGGAAATAATCCATATCTTTTATTAATACTCTTATAAACTCCATCAAGAACCATAGGTTTACCTAAAGTTAATAATATATCATTAGGTCTAACTATTGTAGCACTTGTTGGTATAATTTGTTTTTTATTTCTGTATATTGCAACAATTTTCCATTTTCTTTGAGCAATAGAACCTATATGTCGATAGCTATAACTACTTCCGAATGGAACTAACATTTCCATAATTTCACCCTCACCCAAACCAATATTTTGAGCGATGACAGGAACATTTGGCAAATGGTCATAGAGATGAGATGAAACTAATTGATTTTGATTGACTATTGTTAGATTTTCCATATTTCCACACTCTTGATTCC
Organism: Campylobacteraceae bacterium; assembly: GCA_027063105.1. Lineage (GTDB taxonomy): Bacteria > Campylobacterota > Campylobacteria > Campylobacterales > Sulfurovaceae > SZUA-451. Next base: position 4,309 of record JAMOSL010000186.1, on the reverse strand, counting down.
ATTTATCTAACATTACAATAAAAATCTTATCATTAATTTCTCTAATATTTTTTAAAGAGTATTTGGCATCTTCTAACTTATCCATAATAATAAAAACTTCAGAGAATCTAGTAGAAGTCATCAGTGATAAAAGTTTAGAGTAACTCGTAGGATCACAAAAATGGGCTGTAATTTCACGATTTAAGTTTTCTGGAAGAACTCCATCTTTATAAAATGCAATATGATAATGATTTTCTGATATTCTTCTTTTACTAACCCACTCGATAAAATACCTTGCAGTGTTCCCATCAGCAAGAATTAATATATTTTTCATTTTTCTCTCTAAAATTTTATTTAATCTAAATTAATTATAACATAAATTTTAAAAGAACTCTCGTGTATAATTCAATAAAAATTATGAAGGTTTCAAAAATGCAAGATTTTGGATTAGAAATTTGGGGTGATAAAAATTTTATTATTAACGGTGGTGAAGTTTTAGTCAATTATGGAGAAAAACCTTCTTTAATAGATATAACTAAAATGGTCAGAGATAGAGGATATAGAGGTCCTATATTGCTTCGCTTCCCACATTTGATAGAGAAGCAAATCTCTACTCTTTTTAATGATTTTGACTCAGCAATTAATGAATTTGAATATAGAGGTTCTTTCTACGCAGTTTTTCCATTGAAAGTAAATCAATTTCCAAATTTTATAAATCCACTTATAAATATATCTAAAAAATATAATTATGGATTAGAAGCTGGAAGTAAAGCTGAACTTATTATTGCCATATCTTTAACTCCTGTAGGTTCTCCTATCACAGTGAATGGATTTAAAGATAAAGAGATGATTTCTTTATGTTTCATAGCCTCAAAAATGGGACATTTTATAACAGTTATAATAGAAGGATTAGATGAGCTAGAGACTATTATTAAAGTCTCGAAAGAGTTTAACAAAGATACTAAAAATTTTATATCTCCAGAGATTGGTATGCGTATCAGATTACATAGTGTAGGAGTCGGTATTTGGGCTAAAAGTGGAGGATATAGCTCTAAATTTGGACTGACTTCAACAGAGTTATTAGAGGCTTATGATTTATTAGAAAATAATAATATTTTAAATCTTTTCTCGATGATACATTTTCATATAGGCTCTCAAATGAGTGAAATATCTGCACTTAAAAAGGCTTTAAGAGAAGCAGGAAATATTTATGCAGAATTAAAGAAAAGGGGTGCTGAGTCTTTAAATAGTATAAATATAGGTGGTGGGTTAGCTGTTGAATATGCTCAACATAATAATGCAAGAGAGAGAAATTACTCATTAAAAGAGTTTGCAAATGATGTAATATATTTAATGCAAGAGATTTCAAAAAATAAAGGAGTTTCTCAGCCAAATATATTTACAGAATCTGGAAGATATATATCAGCTAGTCACTCTGTTTTAGTAGCACCTGTTTTGGAGTTATTTTCTCAAGAGTATCATGAAAAAAGTCTTAGACTAAAAGAGGTTAATCCACCATTAGTTCAAGAGTTATATGAACTATTTGATTCTATCTCAAAATCTAATGCCAGAGAATATCTACATGATGGATTAGACCATTTGGAATCTCTTTTAACTCTATTTGATTTGGGCTATATTGATCTTGAAGACCGTTCTAATGCAGAAATTTTAGTAGCATTGATTATTAAAAAAAGTATTGTTTTATTAAAAGATGAAAGTACAGATGAATTGAAACGACTTCAAAATAGTATAAAAGAGAAATACCTTGTAAATTTTTCAATATTTCAATCTCTTCCAGATTTTTGGGGATTATCTCAAAAATTTCCAATTATGCCATTAAATAAGCTTGATATTAAACCAACAAGACCTGCTACTCTTTGGGATATAACTTGTGATAGTGATGGAGAGATAGAATTTAATCCAGAACTTCCACTGTATCTTCATGATATTGATGTGACAGAAGAGGAGTATTTTTTAGGATTTTTTCTTACTGGAGCATATCAAGAAGTTTTAGGAATGAAACATAATTTATTTACTCATCCAACAGAGGTTATAATAAATTTTGATAAAAATGGAAAATTTAAATTAGATAATTTGATAGAAGCTCAAAATCTAATAGATGTATTAGATGAGCTAGAATATGATACAAATAAAATAAAAAAACTGTTAAAACATAAAATAGAGAGGTCTAAAATTATTAATAACGATGAAAAAAGTGAGATTTTAGGCAAACTTTATCTCTATTTAAGTGAAAATAGTTATCTTAAGACAATTCAATCTCTAAAGGATAATTTGTGACACTTTTCACTCTTATAAAAGAGGATTTTCTTAATGTAAAAAGAAATGACCCTGCTTTACACTCCTCATTTGAGCTTTTTTTTAACTACCCTGGATTATGGGCAGTATTTTTTTATCGTCATGCAAATTGGCTATATAAAAAAGGGTTAAGATTTTTACCTAGATTTATATCTGGTATTGGACAGTTTTTAACAACTATAGATATTCATCCTGCAGCAACTATTGGAGAGAGAGTCTTTATAGACCATGGTGTAGGTGTAGTTATTGGAGAGACAACTATTATAGGTAATGATGTTGTTATATATCAACAAGTGACTCTTGGTGGAGTTAATCTTGTATGTGGAAAGAGACACCCAACAATAGAAGATAATGTTGTAATTGGTGCTGGAGCTAGAATATTGGGAGATATTACAGTAGGAAAAAACTCTAAAGTTGGAGCTAATTCTGTAGTTATAAAAGACGTCCCTCCTGATTCTACTGCTATTGGAATACCTGCAAGAGTTATACAAAGAGGATTTGACAAAACACCATTAAGCCATAATAAAATACCAGATATAAATAAAGAAATTTTTGAGTATTTAGTAAAAAGATTAGCTGTTTTAGAACATGCAGTTAAAACAGGAGATACGCTATCTATGGAAAAAGAAGATCATGAATTATCAGAAGTTTACAATACTTTTATCAAAGCAATGGATTAAAATATGAGAATTATACAAATTATAATATTATTATCAATACTAATATTTGCAAATAACGATAGACCACCAATCAAGCATAATTTTTTAAAGTCTAAAAGTACTCAAAAGTTTATATCTAAAATGGTAAAGAAATATCATTTTAAAAGAAATTATTTAGTAAAGGTATTGTCTGATGCAAAACTAGACCGTGATACTCTCTCAAGATACAAAGGAACATATAAAGTAGGAACAACAAATGGACCTTGGATACGATATAAAGCTCATGTACTTGATTCATTAAGTTTACAAAAGGCAAAAAATTTTAAGAAGAAGTATTATAAAACTTTAAAAAGAGCTAGTCAAGAGTATAAAGTACCACTTGAATATATAGTTGGGTTTATTGCAGTTGAAAGTAAATTTAATGAGTATACTGGTGATTATCGTATTTTAGATTCTCTAACAACTTTAGCATTTTACAAAAATAGAATGCAAAAATTCTTTAAATCAGAACTTAAACACTTTTTTTTAATGTGTCGAGAAGAGGGATTTAATCCATACACACTACAAGGTTCATTTGCAGGAGCAATGGGAAGTGTTCAACAAGTACCATCAGTATATCGAAAATATGGAATGGACTATGACAAAAATGGTAAAAAAGATCCATGGAGTTTAAAAGATAATATTGGAATAATTGCAAAATTTATGAGAAATCATGGATGGAGAAATGGAAGATTAGTAGCTGTTAGGGCCTCTTATAAAGGTAAAAGATTTAAAGGATTAAGAGTTGGACATAGAAGATTCTATACTTTAAAGACTTTAAAATCCCATGGAGTTATTCCACGAGATAGATTCAATGAATCAAAAGCCTCTCTATTGAGATTAAGAGATAAAAACAGTGATGAGGTTTGGCTAGGAGCTAAAAATTTCAAAGTTCTTACAAGATATAATAATGCAACAACCTATGGAATGGCAATTCATAAAATTGCCCAATTTATAAAAGATTAGAATATTTCTCTCTTAATTTTAAAACTTTAGGAGAGATAACGCCTATACAATATCCTTGCGTTGTATTTAATCTATAGTAATCTTGATGATAATCCTCTGCCAGATAAAATTTATCTAAAGGCTCTATCTTAGTAACTATTTTATCATTATAATTAGATTGAGCTAACTCTTTAATCTTTAACGCACGATTTTTAATATCTTCATCGGTATATAATATTGTTGAACGATATTGAGTTCCTCTATCTCCACCTTGTCTATTTATTGTAGTTGGGTCATGCAGTTCAAAAAAAATCTCTAATAAATCATCTATTTTGATAATATCTTGATTATATACAATTTTAATAACCTCT
>JAMOSL010000185.1 GCA_027063105.1 Campylobacteraceae bacterium | reverse complement strand
GTCCTTTAGTAGGAAAAGAAAAAGTTCCAATGCTTCATGAAATGTTACCAAAAAGAATGGCTAGATGTCAATTTTTATTTTCTAGTATGGGAATGTTAATTGCAGGTATTGGGATTTTAATTGGAAATGATGACCTATTTAAGGGAGGTGTTACACTGTTAATAACAGGAGCAGTATTTATGTTATTAAGTGTAAAATGGATGCTAAATTATGGTAAATAAGGATTTTTATGTGTAATATTACAAAAGAGATAGTTTTTGATGCAGTTAGTACGGTTATAGACCCAGAGGTTGGATTTAATTTAGTTGAAATGGGACTTATATATGATGCACTTATAGAAGATAATTGTAATGTAAAAGTTATTATGACGTTATCTACTAGAGGTTGTCCTCTTCATCAAATGATTACTCAATGGGTTCGTGAAGCTGTTGAGAAATTGGAAGGTGTTGGAGTTGTTGAAGTAGATGTAGTTTGGGAGCCTGAATGGACAATTCATATGGCTGAAGATAATGTAAAAAAAGCTTTAGCAGGTATTTAAGTGTCTTTTTTTAAAGAAATTTATGGAGTAGGAATATTATTTTTCTACTACATAAAATTTCCACTAGTAATAGGCTGGGCAATATTATATTTAGCTAAGGATTATCCAGATAATATAATTATGCACAGTTTATGGCTATATTGTGTGATACTTATTATCAAAGATATAATATATAAATTTATATTCAAAAAAAATTATTGTGAAGAGGCATCTTTGCGACATACAACTATTAAAAAAGAGGAAAAAAATGAAACAGACATTAGTTGAATTATTTGGAACTTATACTCATGAAATTATATTTTTACATATTTTATCAGCATTAATATGGGTTGGAGGAATGATTGCAATTAGATTAGCAGTTCATCCAAATTTACAAATGATAGATGACCCAAATATTAAACTAGGTAAAACTTTAGCTATTACTGGTAAGTTTTTTAATATAGTAATTCCATTTGTAATACTTTTAATCGTCACAGCTACAATTATGGCAGTCGGATTAGGATTTAGAGCTTCAGCAGTTAATGAAGTAGGAGATATAATATCTCAACAAGCTTATGGAACATATCAATTAGTACATCTAAAAGAGGCTATTTGGCTAATTATGACTCTAAATTTTACATTTATGTATATACAAAGACATAAAGCTCAAAAACTATTTAATAACCAAGAATTAGCAAAAGCAAAAGAGAAACTAAAACTAATTCCAAATTTACTTTTACCAATAAATATAGTTCTAGGAATTATAGCTTTATGGTTAGGCGTAACATTGAGAGGGTTCTAAAATACATGATTAATAAAATAGAAATAGAAAAGAAATTATCTCAAATTATATATCCAAATTTTACAAAAAATATTGTTGAATTTGGATTTGTTAAAGATATTATAGTTAAAGATACAAGTTGTGATATAAAAATTGCTATTCCTTCATCTTCTACTAAAATATCATATCAAATTAAAACAGAAATAGAGAGTATATTAGGAGCTATTGGTTGTAAAGATATAAAAGTTGATATATCTCAACCAAAAGAGATATTAGAGAGTAGTTCTAAAGGTAAAAATGTATTACCTAGTATATCAAGTTTTCTGATGGTTAGTAGTGGAAAAGGTGGTGTGGGTAAATCAACGACCACAGTTAATTTAGCTGTTTCCTTAGCACAACAAGGGAAAAGAGTTGGTATATTAGATGCTGATATTTATGGTCCTAATATTCCAAGAATGATGGGAATAGAAGGTGTACAACCTACCTTTTTGGGAAGAAATATAAAACCAATATATGCTCATAATATACAAGTTATGTCTATTGGTTCATTGATTGACAGAGGAGCATCTTTAATATGGAAAGGTGCAATGGTCACACAGGCTATAGAACAGTTATTAGAAGATATCCTTTGGGATGAATTAGATATCTTACTTTTTGATATGCCTCCAGGTACAGGAGATGCTCAATTAACTTTAGCTCAAAGTCTTCCTGTAACAGTTGGAGTATGTGTTACAACTCCTCAAAAAGTTGCTTTAGATGATACAATTAGAAGTATGGATATGTTTAATCAATTAAATATACCAATTGCAGGAATTGTTGAAAATATGAGTGGATTTGTATGTCCTGATAGTGGTAAAGAGTATAATATTTTTGGAAAAGGTACAACCCAACCATTAGCAGATAATTATCAAACACAAATTTTAGGAGAGATACCAATAGAATCAACAATTAGAGAGGGAGGAGATAGTGGATTACCAATTACTGTTTTAGCTCCAAATTGTGAAACTTCAAAAAGATATAAAGATATTGCTAATAAGTTATGGAAAGAGATTGAAAGAGTTACTAGTCTTGGTGGCGTAGATAATGAAAGTATCCAACCCACGATATTTTAATAGATTAAAATCATTTTGTATAATGAAATATTAAAAAGTCGTGATGATGGAGGAAATGACTTTAAAGAGTTGAATCATTATTTAAATAAAATGAGAGATAGAGAAAATTGTAAAGATAATAGAGGTTTATTTATTCAAGTTGCTTCAAAATTAAGATTCAAAATTTTTGGTTCAAAAATAATGGAAAAATTTAATAAAGATAAAGAGAGTGGTATTTTACATACAAATTTTAATATTTGGAATAGTAAATATGCGAATAGTGTTCATCAAGACAAAAGAGTAAAATATGAGAATCTTCTTATTAATTATATTCAAATGGATTTTGTAAGTTCAAAAGATGAAATTTATAAAGCTATAGAAAAATTAATATAAATATATATTCAACACCTGATTCGTGACTCATAGATGATGAAGCTCTGTTGAATGATAGTTAAATCAAATTGCAGTATTAGCATCACCTGACCTAGCCTGTCGAAAAAAGTAAAAAATCAAGATAAAGTTATTCCATAAAAATAGATTAAATCAGTGTTAAATATATTTTAAGATATAATAAAATAAAAAAGATTAAAAGATGTTTCAATTATCAAAAATTATAAAGAGTAGAGATGAGTGGAGAGAAAAAGCAAAAAAGAGAAGCCTTGAGTTATGGGAATCAAGAAAAGTTCATAAATATTATAAAGAGCAAGTATCAAAACTGAGAGAAGAGAATAAGAAGTTAAAAGAAGAGTTATCTAATGATTCTCAAAATGATAGCCTAAAAAAAAATGACTTTTTACTAGAAAAAGAGAATATTAGAGTATTGTTAATTCTGCTATTTATAGAAGGTGTAATATCATACCGAAGCACAATAAGAGTATTGAAAATATTTCAAAAGCAGACACAAATTGATATGGAATGGATACCTCACTTTACAAGTGTCATAAATTGGACACAAAGAATAGGTGTAGGATTATTAAATAAAGTAGATAAAATCAATAAAGATTGGGTGGCAATAATGGATCACTCCATAGATATAGGGAGAAAACAGCTCTTTGTTGTTTTAAGAGTAGAAGAAGATATATTTTTACAAAAAGAGGGTGCAATAACACTAAAAGATTGTGAGTGTGTAGGAATTAAAATATCAGATAAAGTAACAGGAGAGAATCTTTATAAAGAGCTAAAAGAGATATTTCAGAAATCAGGAGAGCCAAAAATAATTATAAAAGATGGTGGAGGAGTTTTGAAAAATGGAGTCAATCTCTATAATGAAAGAGAAAATTCTAACATTGAAGTAGTTGATGATATAACCCATATTGTGGCTAATGCTTTAAAAAAGCAGTATGAGAAATCAAAGAGTTATGAAAAATATATGAAAATGTTAAGAACAGGTGCAACAAAATTAAGACAAACTGATTTATCTTTTTTAATTCCTCCAAAATTAAGAAAAAAGGGAAGATTTCAAGCAATTAGCAAACTAAATAACTGGTCAAAGAAGATGATTCAAAAAGGTATATTTTCAAAGAGAGGAAAAGCTAAAAAAGGTTCACTCTTAGGAAGATTAAGGGTCTCATTTCCAAAGTTTAAATTGATAGAACCTTTTATGAAAAGTTTTGAGAAAACAACAACTATTACAAATAAAATAATGAAGATTTTAAAGAATAGAGGACTTAATGTATCAACATATAATCAATCTATAGAACTTTTAACAAAACTTCCAAAAAATTCTAAAACAAGAAAAATAATAAGAGTTTGGCTAGATAAACATCTAAAAATTCAACAAAATATATCACCTTCTCCTTTAATAATTAGTAGTGATATCATTGAATCTCTATTTGGAAAATTTAAATATCTTTTAGAGAGAACACCTCAATTGGATATGAATAGTGCTACTCTTCTAGTCCCTCTTTTATGTGGTAACATAGATAAAGAAAAAATCTCTATTGCATTAGAAAATGCTGATAATAATTCGTTAAAGCTTTGGAAGGATGAAAATATCCTCTATACTGTGAGAAAGCAGAGAATTGAGTTTTTTAATTCTAGCCAAAAAATGGAAATACAAGAGGCTGTATAATTGGTGTTTTTCGACAGGCTAGGTCAAGGGGGTCAGGTGATAATGATAATTCCTAACCTATTTACCTTTATTTTAAAGTATTTATCTCTTTAATTGTTAAACCTGTAATTTTTGCAATGACTGCAATATCTATATTTTGACCTAAAGATATTTTTGCTATTTCAAATTTTTCTTTATTTGCACCTTCTTCTAATCCTCTTAGTTCACCTTTATGCTCTGCTGTGTCTAATGTATTTATCCAATCTCTGTGATGTTTTAAATTTCGTTCATACTCTTTTCTTTTTTCTGGATTCATTTTTGCTAATTCGGAAAGTGAAAAAGCTTTTTCTATAATATCATTTCTGAATGCTTCTGGAATTTCATTTAATTGTGAAAGTTCATTAAAAAACCATA
>JAMOSL010000184.1 GCA_027063105.1 Campylobacteraceae bacterium | reverse complement strand
ATTTCATATATTTTTTCATGAATAAATTATATCATAGTAATCTTTAATATCATTTTAAATATTTTTCTATTATTTAAAGCTTCTGTTGGTAATACTTCTCAATTCTCTTTGTTGAAGCCTCTTTTATAGAATATATAGATAAAAATGCTATTAATGCCGAAGATAGCATTATCGCCACTGCAACTATAAGTATGATTTTTGTTTTGATGGAACTATTCTTGAACATTTAGACTCTCTTTCTTTAAAAAATAATATCTAAATATTGATGAAAAAATGCTAAAAAAGAAGATTCTAAATAGCTAATATTTCAACCAAAATTAGTTATAATCTTATTAAATTTATAGATTTAGAGGATAGCTAGTGAGAACACATTATTGTGCTAAAGTAAATGAAGAACATATAGGACAAGAGATAACAATCAGTGGTTGGGTTGCGAGTAGACGAGACCATGGTGGAGTTATTTTTATTGACCTTCGAGATAAAGATGAAGTATTGCAATTGGTATGTGACCCTGCAGATAATGTTGAGGCTCATAAAATGGCAGAAGATGTTAGAGATCAGTTTGTTTTAATTGTAACAGGAAAAGTTAGAGCAAGAGGTGAGGGACTAGAAAACCCGAACCTTAAAACTGGTAAAGTTGAAATAGTTGTAGATAAAATGGTCATAGAGAATCGTTCTTTACCTATGCCTTTTGAATTAAATGATGATAAAGTAAATGAAGAGATTAGACTTAAATATAGATATTTAGAGATGAGAACTCAAAAATCTTATAATATATTTAAACTTCGTTCAGATGTAACTATTGCTACGAGAAATTCTTTAGATGAAATGGGATTTTTGGAAATAGAGACACCTATTATGACAAAGTCAACTCCAGAAGGTGCTAGAGATTATCTTGTTCCTAGTCGTGTTCATGGTGGAGAATTTTATGCACTTCCTCAATCTCCACAACTTTTTAAACAGCTTCTTATGGTTGGTGGATTTGATAGATATTTTCAGATTGCAAAATGTTTTAGAGATGAAGATCTTAGAGCAGATAGACAGCCAGAATTTACTCAAATAGATGTTGAAATGAGTTTTTGTGATCAAGAAGATGTGATTACTGTTGCAGAGAAATTAATTTATGATATTTTTAGCAAGAGTGGATTTAATATTCCATCTAAATTTAATAAAATGACATATAATGATGCTATGGAATTTTATGGTTCTGATAAGCCTGATATGCGTTATAATTTGGCTATGGTTGATGTTATTGATATATTTGCTAGATGTGATAATGAGATATTCTCTAATATTGCTAGTGATAGTAAAAATAATCGTATTAAAGCTTTAAAAGTTCCAAGTGGTGATAAAATATTCTCTAAAAGACAAATGAAAGGTTTTGAGGAGTATGTTAGAAAGTTTGGAGCTAGTGGTTTAGGTTACTTCCAAATGAAAGAAGATGGATTAAAAGGACCTTTAACTAAATTCTTTACTCCAGAAGATATTGCACTTATCATAGAAAGATGTGACCTTGAAATTGGTGATGCTGTATTCTTTGGTGCTGGTGATAAAAAACTAGTATTAGATTATATGGGTAGATTTAGAATTTATCTAGCAGAGATTATGGATATAATTCCTAAAGATTCGTTTGAATTTTTATGGGTAATGGATTTCCCTATGTTTGAAGTAGATGAGGGTAAGGTAAAAGCACTTCATCATCCATTTACAATGCCAAAATTATCAGAAGATGGTAAAATTGAGTATGATGATATAGAAGATATAAGCTCAATTGCTTATGATATAGTTCTAAATGGTACAGAGTTAGGTGGTGGTTCTATTCGTATTCATAAAGAGGCTATTCAAGCAGAGATATTTAAACTTTTAGGAATAGACGAAGAAGAGGCAAATGATAAATTTGGTTTCTTATTAGATGCTTTAAAGTTTGGTGCTCCTCCTCATGGTGGTTTTGCAATGGGACTAGATAGAATGATTATGCTAATGGCAGGTACAGATAGTATTAGAGATGTAATCGCGTTTCCAAAAACTCAAAAAGCTCAATGTCTTTTAACAAAAGCTCCAAGTCCAGTAGATAATGAACAATTAAAAGATCTTAGTCTTAGAGTTAGACAAACACCATCAGTATAAAAAAGGAAAAGAATGAAAAAGTTATTTTTGATAATAGGTGCTCCAGGAAGTGGAAAAACAACAGATGCTAGTATTATAGCTGAAAAACATGATGGTATAGTTCATTACTCTACAGGTGATATGCTTAGAGAAGAAGTAGCAAGTGGTAGTGAGCTTGGACTTACAATCGAAGACTTTATATCTAAAGGGGCATTAGTTCCTCTAAATATTATCATGGATACAATTATATCTGCAATAAAGAATTCACCAGTTGATACTATTTTAATAGATGGTTATCCAAGAAGTGTTGAGCAAATGAATGCACTTGATGAGGTCTTAAAAGATGAGAGTGATATTGAACTTGTTTCAGTTATTGAAGTTAGAGTAAGTCAAGATGTTGCTAAAGAGAGAATCTTAGGTAGAGCAGCTGATGCAAAAGAGGGTGAAGAGAGAAGTGATGATAGTATAGAAGTATTCTACAGCAGAATGAAAATTTATACAGATCCATTAAATGATATTCAAGCTTTCTATAAGAATAAAAATCTTTTAGAAGTTATCAGTGGAGAGAGAATTTTAGAAGAAGTAGTAGCTGATATGGAAGCATTCGTATTAAGCTTTGAGAAGTAATAAATTCCGTGCTTAGCACGGTTTAAAATCTAAAATGCGACTGTTCCATCAAGTTGCATTCTAAACATTAATTCTTTAGCCTTTTGATGTCCATTATGAGCAGATAATCTGCAATATTCAATAGCTTTATCTTGGCTAACTTCACAACCTAATCCTTGATCATACATAGCACCTATATTGAATTGAGCTTGTGGATTACCTGCATCAGCTGATTTCTTAAAAAGAATAAATGCCTTTTTATAATCTTGTTCTACACCTAACCCTTCTTTAAATAGAACAGCTAAATTATTAAATGCATCTATATTGCCTCTTTTTGCAGACTCTTCATACCAAAAAGCACTTTCACTAAAATTTTGTTTACAGCCATCACCATTTTCTAGCATCAAAGCCACTTCAAATTGAGCTAATGGAACTTCTCTAATAGCAGACTTCATATATAGTTTATAAGCCTCATCTATATCTCTTTTAACTCCAAAACCATTAAAATATAAGAATCCTAGATAGTAAAAACTGGTAGCTTCTTCAGCTTTAGTTAATTGTTGATAAAGATTAAAAGCTTTATCATAATTTTTATTTAATATTTCTTGGTAAGCTTCTTGTGTAATTGTCTGCATTTATTCTCCAAATTTAAATTTTTTGGATTATACATTAAACTTACTCATAAACCTTCATTGGAATCAAATATTCTACTCCTAATTCATCTTCTAAGCTTTTATTATCTACTAATTTATTAAAAATATCTCTCCATTGCTCATCTGTAAAATTATGTGTATTTTTTAACCATAATCCATTATTCTCAATATTACCGTTAACTCTAGTATTTTCATTTATCTGACAAACCTGTCTAAATCTACAAGCTCCATAACATCCACTTCTTGATATTTTTATACGATTCTTACCTTTGTTTAATCCCATATCTTTTAGTATCTCTCTTAGATAAGTAGCTTTATCTATCTTTCCTGCCGTAGCACATCGTTCACCATCACAAATCATTATAATCGTTTTATAGTGCATAATAGGTCGAGAAGCATCATAATTTTTAGGTTTACAACTAAATCCCTCAACAACCTCTGAACCCATTTCATTTATTTTTAAATTATTATTCATCTTTAATCACTACCTCCACCATCACTAGAAGAATTATCATCAAATGATATACCATCTTCATCTGTATTATTATTGTTTCTATTTCGACGATTACTAGAATTATTTATTTGTGGTGCAAATAACCATTTAATAAATAGTAATAATATTATTATCCCTAAAATTTCTTCCCAATCCATCTTTACACCTTTTTTTGATTTATAAAATACGCGTAGGTCGGCAGTCTCCTGACTCCGACAAGTATCATGCATAAAATAATATTCCATTATACCAATAAGTGTCGGGGTGAGGACACCCCGACCTACGCGAAAGATATGGCATAACGAAGCAGGAGCTTTATTATAAGTAAAAATATGTTATCCTCAATATTAATGTAATTAGTTCATCAGTCATGATGGGGTCTATTCTTTTACATTCGATTGTATTTTTCATATTGTTAGTAACGCTAAGATTTTTTAGCTTATTAACTAACGATACAGATACAAAAGGAGAAAAGACGAGAAACAAAACCAAAAAACAGCAAAAGATAAGGAGATTATTTTTCAGTTCCCTAACAGAAACACTTTGGGCTTTTGGAATTGCAATCGAATCTGGAATACTTATGACCTAAGTACATTTAAAGGTGGGTTAAAAACACACCCTACAAATTTTAAACCCCAAACCCTTTCAACTCATCACTAACCTTACTAATCTTCCCCTCAGCATCTTCTAGTGCTTTTTTATTCGTTGCCAAAACCTCAGCAGGAGCATTAGCCACAAATCTTTCATTATTAAGCATACCATTAAGCTTATTTATCTCTTTTTCCAATTTCTCTTTTTGACGAGTCAGTTTAGTAATAATTGGTTGCATATCAATCTCACCAGTTGGTAGATAAACTTCAAGATTATCAGATAAATCAGTTATAGAATTTTCAACTTTTGCATCTACAAATTCAATATCTTTAACTTTCCCAAGTCTTTGGATAAATAGTTTTGCCATATCTTTATCTATATTTGTATTTAGTTTAATATAAGCT
>JAMOSL010000183.1 GCA_027063105.1 Campylobacteraceae bacterium | reverse complement strand
GAGACTCAATCAGAGTTATCCATGGCATATACACCAGGTGTAGCTATTCCTTGTCTTGAAATAGAAAAAGATGCAGATTTAGCATATCAATATACAAATAAGGGTAATCTAGTAGCTGTTATATCTGATGGTTCAGCAGTGTTAGGACTTGGAGATATAGGGGCAATTGCTGGTAAGCCTGTAATGGAAGGTAAAGCTGTTTTATTTAAAAAGTTTGCACATGTTGATGCTTTTGATATAGAAATAGATGTCCATGAAATAGATGAAATTATTAATACATGTAAAGCTATTGCACCTACATTTGGTGGAATTAATTTAGAAGATATAAAAGCTCCCAAATGTTTTGAAATAGAAACAAGACTACAAGAGGCTTTAGATATTCCAGTATTTCATGATGACCAACATGGCACAGCTATTATTACAACAGCTGGACTATTAAATGCTTTAGAAATCTCTGGTAAAAATATTGATGAGGTAAAGGTAGTAATAAACGGAGCTGGAGCAGCTGGTCTATCTTGTGCAAAAATGTATAAAAATGTTGGAATTAAACATCTTTTCTTATGTGATAGCAAAGGGGTTATTTCAACAGCTAGAGACGATTTAAATAAATATAAACAACCATTTGCAGTTGATACTGAATTTAAAACACTTGATGATATTATTGATGGTGCTGATATGTTTTTAGGGCTTAGTAAAGCTGGAGCATTGACAAAAGATATGGTAGCAAAAATGGCTGAAGAACCTATTATCTTTGCATTAGCAAATCCAACTCCAGAGATACTACCTGAAGAGGTATTAGAAGTTAGAGATGATGTTATTATGGGAACTGGTAGAAGTGATTATCCAAATCAAGTAAATAATGTATTAGGTTTTCCATTTATCTTTAGAGGTGCATTAGATGTTAGAGCTAAAAAAGTAACAGAGGGTATGAAACTAGCAGCAGCAGAAGCATTAGCACAACTTGCGAAAGAGCCAGTACCTCCTCATGTTAAAGCAGCATATCATAATGAAAATATTAAATTTGGCAAAAATCATATTATCCCATTACCATTTAATAAAGAGGTACTGATTTGGGTAGCTTCAGCTGTTGCTCAAGCTGCCGTAAAAGAGGGTGTGGCTAGAATTAAAGATTATAACCATAAAGAATATAGAGAACATTTGCGTTGTATAGCATATGGTTGTCCTCCTAAAGCTTAGAAAGAGTGTATGAGATATTGAGAAAAGAGAAATTAGAATCTAAAACTATAACTATAGGTGATTATATTGATATTCATCAGATATTAGAGACTAAAGAGGATATGAGTGCAGACAATCGTCGTTTTGCACTCAAAAATAAAATTTTAATTAATTATCCTTTAGAACTTATAAATATATGGAGAGATTCTAGGATGCACCTCTTACCTTACCCTCCAGATTCAGCTAATATTATTAAGATTTTATCTACAGTTACGATGTTCTCTTTTGTTATATCATTTCTAATGGGTATATTTTCAGGTACAGCACTACTTCACTATAATGGTAATCAGCCTATAAACCTTTTATACTTTTTTGCAATGGTATCTATATTTCCTATTATAACTATGGGATTTACAATATCTGCTATGTTTTTATCAAATAGATCTCATAGCGTAATGGTTCATCTATCCCCAGCATATTGGATTGAGTATCTTATAGCTCACCTCCCTTCTAAGCACCAAGATAGCATCTCTAAATTAAAATTAAATCCATTAATTGGAAATTGGCTTATTATACATCGTTCTCAATTTATAGCTTTAATATTTTCTTTAGGTCTTTTTTTAACTCTCTTAATTAGTGTTGTAAGTAGTGATATAGCTTTTAGTTGGAGTACAACTTTACATATTACTCCTGAAGAACTTCATAGTTTTTTTTATAGTATATCACTTCCATGGAGAGAGATAATACCTTCTGCTGTTCCTTCATTGGAGTTAATAGAAAAAAGTCATTATTTTAGATTAGGTGGTAAACTAGATAAGAATATTATAGAAAATGCATTTTTACTTGGAGAATGGTGGAAATTTTTAGCTATGACTGCATTCACTTACTCAATTATATTAAGAAGTTTTTTTCTATTTATAGGTCTATTAGGTTTACAAAGAGCTTTAGATAATTCAACTTTAAATATTTCTAGAGATGTTTTACAAGATATGAGAGAGCCATTTATAACATCTCAATCAAAAACTAAGGATAGACCTTTAGTTCAAACCTCTAATGGTAGTGTTGATGAGGTTGATAAACTGAAAGAGGAGTATCCAATAGCTATAGGTTGGGCATTAAATAGAGAAACTATCAATGAATATAATAAAAAAGAAGATATATTAGTAGATAAAATATATGAAGTTGGTGGACGAAAGTTATTAGAAGAAGATAGTGAAATTATTAAAAAAGCTCATGGAGACATTCTGTTTTATATTAAGTCTTGGGAGCCTCCAACAATGGACTTTATAGATTTTATTGAAGATTTATCTCACGAAGATGTAAAAAATATAGAAATTTATTTAATAGGTATCAAAGAATATTTATATAAATGTACAGATGAAGATTTTGAGATTTGGGAGAGAAAACTTAGTCTTCTCAAAGATAAAAAAGTTAGGATTAAAAGATGAAAGATGGTTATCCAAAGTTTGCTGTAGTAGGACACCCAAATAAAGGTAAAAGTAGTATAGTTGCAACATTAGCACATGATGAAAGTGTTTATATATCTAATATTCCTGGTGCAACAACAATTCAAAGAAGTTATCCTCTTCAAATTGATGGTGTAACTCTATATGAACTATACGATACCCCTGGATTTCAAAGAGCAAGAGCAATATTGGCTTGGTTAAAAGAAGAGGAAGTACCTGCTCATCAAAGGGTTAATAGAGTAAAACGATTTATGTATGAAAATAGAGATAATCCAAAATTCCATGATGAAATTGAGCTTCTGAAACCTATATTAGATGGTGCAGGGATTATATATATCGTAGATGGTTCTAAACCTTATGGTGTAGAGTATGAAGCTGAGATGCAAATATTAGAATGGACTGGTCAACCATCTATGGCACTTGTTAATCTGATTGGAGATACAGACTATATTGAAGAGTGGAATTTGGCATTGAGACACTATTTCCAAATGGTAAGAGTCTTTAATCCTATGAAAGCAAACTTTGAAAAGCATCTTAAAATATTAGATAGTATTGCACAATTAAAAGAAGAATGGGTAGAACCTATTAAAGAATCTATAGAGGTTTTTAAAGATTATCATGCTAAAAAGATAGAAAATTCTGCACTTATAATTACACAATTAATTATAAATTCTTTAAGTTTCATTGTATCTTTACCAATAGATGATACTTCAATCATTGACTCAGAGAAAAAAGATAAACAATTAGAAAAGTATAAGAGTCAATTGCGAAAACTTGAAACAAATTCTCATAAAAAAATATCAAAAGTATGGAATCATATTTTAATAGAAAAGGATATAGATAATCATATTTTTGAAGAGATGGATTTGTTTTCTCAGAAAAGTGAAACACTATTTGGCTTAAATAAAAAAGAGTTACTCTGGAGTGGTGTTGCTGGTGGTGCTTTAACAGGTTCAGGTATAGATTTAATGTTTGCAGGTAGTACTTTCATGTTAGGTTCTGCTGTTGGTGCAGTTGTTGGTGGTGCAGGAGTTGTATTTGGATATGGCGAAATTGCTAAAATAGAAATTTTGGGACAGAAGCTAGGTAAAAAAAGTTTAGAAATTGGTCCAATGCAGAATCCAAATTTCCCTTATATTTTACTTCAAAGAGCATTATATTATACTAATGAGATGGCAAATAAACCACATGCAAATAAAGATAAAGTTACTATAAGCAATATGATGGAAAATCATAAGATAGATATATCAATAGAAGATAGAAAAATCTTAGAAAAAATTCACCAAATAGCTAGAAAAGGTCAAGTGACTAAGGGTAAAGAGTTTAACTTATATCTTAGTGCAATAACAGGTATTTTAGAAAATAGTATCAAGTAAAATCATGAATATATATAAATTAGGAAATATTAAAGATAAGAAAGATGCTTTGAAAGAATTAGGAGTTGAAGGTGGTGGCGTAACTATTATGAGTAATAAGATGGAAACCTTAACATTTTTTATCTCTAATTTACCTACACCAGCTGTTAATATATTAAAACAAGATGCACTTAGTATTGGAGCAGAACTGGCTGTGCCATCAGGTGTTATTTTGTGTAAAAAATCATATTATGATTGTATTTTAATAGGCACACCAAAACATATTAAAATATTATCAAGAAAAGAATTAGCTCAACCATTTGGATTAAAAGAGGTAGCTAAAGAGTTATCTAAACATATCTCTATAAAGAAAAAATATCCAATTCAAATTATGGGAATAATTAATGCTAATAGTGATAGCTTTTTTGAGGGAAGCCGATTTATATCTCAAGATGCTATTTTAGAGATAGATAACATAATAAAAGATGGAGCTACTATTATTGATATAGGAGCTGTCTCAAGCCGTCCAAATGCTTTAATTGTAAGTGAAGATGAAGAGATGAGACGGATTTGTGATATATGCGATGCAATTAAAGATAAAGAGTTATACAAAGAAGTGATTTTTAGCATAGATAGCACAAACCCTAAAGTTATAGAATATGCGTTAAATAGTGGATTTAGTATTATAAATGATATTTCAGGGGCAAAAAATGATGATATTATTAAATTAGCTATTAAATATAATGTGAAATTGGTGATTATGCATATTCAAGGTACTCCTCAAAATATGCAAGATAAACCTGAATATGATAATATAATAGTAGAAGTTAGTGATTATTTCCAAGATAGATTAAATCATTGTGCAGATTTAGGTCTTAGTATAGAAAATATTATTTTAGATGTTGGAATAGGTTTTGGTAAAACACTAGAACACAATATATTATTAATAAAGAATATGGCACATTTTAAAAAATTTAAATG
>JAMOSL010000182.1 GCA_027063105.1 Campylobacteraceae bacterium | reverse complement strand
ATTTCTATAGAGAGTGCAGGTAGTTGTTATTTAGCTATTGTAACTGATGGTAAAAAATCTTTAAAAGATAAACCATCTAAAGTTTTATCAGAAATTGTAAATAGACACTCTAAAGAGTTAGCCGTATATGATGGAGATACAAGTCAATTAGACATAAAAGATATAAAAAGTGAATTATCTAAACTTTTTAACAAAAAACAGAAAAAAGATAAAAAAGCTTTTCCAGTTTTTAGTCTATCTTTAATATTTTTAATCTTATTCTCTTTTGGATATCTATATGGAACTAAAATATACAAAGAAAAGCAGATAATATTAAAAGAAAATAAGATAAGAGAAATACTTAACGAGAATAAAATACATATCTATGATTTAAATATTAAAACTATAGATAATGGAGATATTATAGTAAATGGTATAGTATCATCTTTGGAAGAGAAAAATAAAACTAAATCTTTATTGTCTGAAAATAACATAGTAAATAATTTAACTTCAATAGATGACAACTTCTATAAGAATTATACAAAAATCTATTTAGAAAAAATTATTAATTTTATAAATAAAAAATATAATTCTACTATAAGGTATAAATTTAATAAAAACTCTATAGCAATTATGGGTATCATCATAGATGAAGAGGCAAAAGATGATATTACAAGTCGAATAAATCAATTATTTGATGAATTTGAACTATTCTTTCATATTAAAACACTACCAGTATTTAATGATAGAGTATATTTTAAAGTTAGTTCTTATGACATAGAAACAGATTATAGTCCTATGATAGATAATATAGCAAATATAATAAAGAAATACAATTATCCCATAACTATTACAGGATATTCAGATGGTGTAGGTAAGAATAGTATTAATAAAAAAATAGCACTTAAAAGAGCTGTTAACTTACAAGACGAATTAATTAAAAGAGGTATCCCCAAAGAAAACATGATGATAAGTTTTAGTACAATTCCACCAGATGATATAGATGATTTAGATAGCAGAAATGGTCGATATTTATCTCGATGCGTTATTTTTAATTGGGAGATAAATAAATATTAGATATATTGGGCTAAAACTATATATTTAAAGGGACAATTTATGTCTACACCTAATTTCACACATCTCCATCTTCATACAGAATACTCTCTTCTTGATGGTGCAAACAAAATAAAAGCTTTGGCAGAAAAGATAAAAGAGTTAGGAATGACTTCTGTGGCAATGACTGATCACGGAAATATGTTTGGAACTATTGATTTTTATAATACAATGAAAAAAGAAGGTATAAAGCCTATTATTGGAATGGAGTGTTATCTTCATAATCAAGATGATTTAGCTGACAAGAGTGTTAGACAACGATTTCATCTATGTTTATATGCAAAAAATGAAATTGGATATAAAAATCTTATGTACCTAAGTTCACAAGCTTATATTAACGGATTTTACTATTACCCAAGAATAAATAAAAAACTTTTACGGGAGAATAGTGAAGGCATTATATGCTCAAGTGCTTGTCTACAAGGCGAAGTAAATTGGCAGTTAAATTTATCAGAACGAAATTTAAAGAATGGGGCTAAAGGTTATGATGAAGCCAAAAAAGTTGCATTAGAATATAAAGATATTTTTGGCGATGATTTTTATTTAGAAATTATGCGTCATGGCATAGACGACCAGCAGAGAATAGATAAACAAATAGTTCAAATCTCTCAAGAAACAGGCATTAAGATAGTAGCTACAAATGATACACACTACACAGTTCAAAAAGATGCTGATGCTCATGAGGCATTTATGTGTATAGCAATGAATAAACTATATGATGATCCAAAAAGAATGAGACACTCTGTACACGAATTTTATGTCAAATCCCCACAAGAGATGGCAAGATTATTTGCAGATATTCCAGAAGCATTAGAAAATACACAAGAGATAGCTGATAAATGTAATTTAGAGATAAAATTAGGAAACCCAACTCCACCAAATTTTAAATTTGCACAACAAGTATCAAAAAATGAATCTATACATCTTTTAGAAGATAAAGAATACTCATTAGAAAATGATAAATTACTTTTTAGTCATCTTTCAGAAAAAGGCTTAGAAAAAAGATTAGAGATAGTTCCAAAAGATAAACATCAAGAATATCGAGATAGATTAAAAGTTGAAATAGATATTATAAATTCAATGAAATTCCCTGGATATATGCTAATAGTATGGGATTTTGTAGATGCTGCAAAAAAAATGGATATTCCAGTAGGACCTGGAAGAGGTTCAGCAGCAGGTTCGCTTGTTGCTTATTCTTTAGAAATTACTGATATTGACCCTCTTCCTTACGGTTTACTTTTTGAACGATTTTTAAATCCTGAAAGAGTTAGTATGCCTGATATTGATATGGATTTTTGTCAGGCTAGACGGCAAGAGATACTTGATTATGTAATTAATAAATATGGACGATATAATGTGGCTCAAATTATCACTTTTGGTAAACTTCAAGCTAAAGGTGTTATTAGAGATGTTGCTAGAGTTCTTGATATGCCTTATTCTAAAGCTGATGCAATGGCTAAACTTATTCCCGATGAATTGGGTATAAATCTTACTAAGTCTTATGAGAAAGAGCCTAAGATTAAAGAGTTATTAGATAGAGATAAACAAGCACAAAGAACTTGGGATTATGCTTTGGCATTGGAAGGACTAAATAGAAATGCAGGAACTCATGCTGCAGGGGTTGTTATCTCAAATGAAGCACTATGGCGAAAGACCCCTCTTTTTAAACCTACAGGAATGGATACTTTAGCAACACAATATAATGGAAAATATGTTGAAGATGTTGACCTAATCAAATTTGATTTTTTAGGACTTAAAACTCTCACTGTAATTGAAGAAGCTAATAAACTTGTTGAAAAGAGACATGGTAGACGAATAGATTTTATGAAAGAAGATATTAATGATAAAAAGGTTTATGATTATATATCAACAGGAGATACTTTAGGATTATTTCAGATAGAGTCGGCTGGTATGCAAGATTTAGCAAAGAAGTTAAAACCATCTACATTTGAAGATATTATTGCGATGTTGGCACTATATCGTCCAGGACCTATGGATTCTGGAATGCTTGATGATTTTGTTGAGAGAAAACATGGTAGAGCAGAAATTATTTATACTTTCCCTGAACTCGAACCTATTTTAAAGCCTACTTATGGAGTTATTGTTTATCAAGAACAAGTAATGCAAATTGTTCAAACTATTGGTGGCTTTAGTTTAGGAGGAGCAGATTTAGTTCGTAGAGCTATGGGTAAAAAGATTAAAGAGGAGATGGATAAGCTAAAAGGTGACTTTGCTGATGGAGCAGAGAAAAAAGGATTTAATAGAGTTAAATCAGAAGAGTTATTTGATTTAATTGTAAAGTTTGCAGGATATGGATTTAATAAATCTCACTCAGCAGCCTATGCAATGATTACATTCTATACATCATTCTTAAAATACTATTATCCTTCAGAATTCATGTCTGCTATCTTGACATTAGAAAAGAATAATACAGATAAAGTAGTTAAGTATGTTGATGAATTAAAGAGATTAAATATTGAACTTCGTCCACCAAACATAAACCGTTCAGACTTAGTTTTCTGGGCTGATGAGGTAGATGGTAAAAAGATTGTATTTTTTGGAATGGGTGCAATAAAAGGTGCAGGTGATATAGCTATCAAATCTATCTTAAAGACACGAGAAGATGGGGAATTTGAAGATATTAGTGATTTTATTTCAAGAATTGATTCAAGTAAAGTAAATAAAAGAGTTATAGAGTCGCTTATTAAATCTGGTGGACTAGATTGTTTTGGATATAGTAGAAAAGCATTACTTACCAAAATAGAATATATAATGACAGAATCTCAATTAGTAGATAAATCTAAAAAAAATGTTAATATTTCTTTATTTGGAAATGCAAAAGAGATGGTTACCATAAACTTAAAGATAGAAGATACAGATGAATTTCTACCAATGGAGATATTGGAATTTGAAAAAGATTCATTAGGATTTTATGTGTCAGGACATCCACTTGATAATTATAGGGAAAGTCTAAATGAAATAGATTATACTTTAAGTTCTGAAATAGATGAACTAGCCGATGGTTCACAAGCTCTTTTTATAGGGAAAATAGAGAGTATCACAGAAAAAATATCAAAAAAAGGAAATAGATTTGGTATAGCAAATATTATGGATTTACATGGAAATATAGAACTTATGTTATTTGAAAATCGTATAAAAGAGATAAATGAAGACTTTGATATAAACAAACCTATTGCATTTAAAGTAAAAATTACAAAAGATGATGATTTTACAAAAATGAATATTATAAAGATAGAAACTCTAAAAGATGCAAGAAAAGAAAAAGTTAAAATTCTAAAAGAGGAAAAAAGAATAGAGATAGTGGAGATTAAAGCAATTCCATTAACATTAGTTTTAAATTTAATGCCAGATACAAAATTAGCTGAAGATTTATTCTCATTAGTAGAAAAGCATAAAGGAAATAGACCATTGTCTATAAGAATAAAGAGCAAATTAGCCGATGTAGTAGTAGAATCTAAATATAAAGTTAATGAGATGATAATTCAAGAAGCGAACGAGTTAGGAATTTATCTCGAAGAAAAATTAGTTGGAGTTGAATAATGAAATTAATTGATATACAAGAAATATTAAAAATCGCAATTACTACAGATGATATTAATATTAAAAAGAGTCTTACTAGTGATATTTTTGATCATATAAAATTGAACAATAATATATCTCAGGAGAAAGACAATCTGATAGAAACTTTTGATAAACCATCTTATTCATCTTTTTGTACCATTCGAATATTCTGCTATTGATTTAGCATTAGATGCAGTTAAACTTAATAACAATATAAGCAATAATCTACTATAATTCTAAAATGTTAGTATCAACATGGAAACTTGCCAAGATTGAGGGAGTGACACCTCAAACTATTAGAAGGTGGGTAAAAGAGGGTA
>JAMOSL010000181.1 GCA_027063105.1 Campylobacteraceae bacterium | reverse complement strand
GGTCTATATGGAACTTTTCGTTTTGCAGATTCTCCATACTCTAGTGGAGCTATTCGAGGTGGATATTTTCAAGATAAAGATAGTTTTGTAGATGAGTATAATTTAGAGAATAATGAACATTATGGATTTGAAATGTTATATAATTCAACAAATATAATGGGAAGATTATTTAACGAAGAGATGAAATTTACAGATGGTTTATATGTAGATGTAGCACTATTAAATGATATAGATTACTTATATTTACAAAAAAGACCAATGTATCATTTTGGTATGTCAACTTTTATGGAATCTAAATTAAATTATTTTGTAAATGATGATGATTATTTTGTAGGTGCTTATGGTAAATATTTTATAGATACTACTCAAATAGAAAATAACGCTACCATGCAAATATTACCTACAATTCAACTTCATAAATATTTACAAACCGTATTTTCTAATAATTTAACATATAGTTTAGATTTTACAGCAAATAATTATACAAGAGAAGAGGGTATGACTTTGCAATTAGGTGAATTCTATGCACCTATTGAATATACAACTTCTATATTTAATGACTTTTTATCTTTGTCATTAAAAGAAGATATTTATTATAAAAAAGCTATGTATGACAATAAGACTTTAGATATAGATGATTATAATTATTTTAATGGAATCACTAGAGTTAAAGCATTTACAGATTTGACTAAAAGATATGATAGTTTTGTACATGTCTTACAACCATCTTTAACATATAGTTTACCTAGTAATGATGATACATATTTTGATAAATTTGAAGAACTTAATGATGAACAAAAAAAATTATATTCTCCTGGTTTTGAAGAAGAAGATTTGTCATTTAGATTAAGTCAATATTTTTATGATGAAGGTGGAAACATAATTTTTTACCAAAGGTTTATACAGTCTTATTTACCTGAACAAGATGAATATAATTTGGGTAATTTATCTAATGAAATGGAATATAATATAGCAAATTGGAAGTTTTATAATTTACTTATATATTCACATGAATTTAATAAAGTTGGAGAGATGTCAAGTCGTATTAATTGGGGTGGAGATGGTTATGGTGTTGGAATATCTCACTCGTTTGAGAGAGTTTACTCTTGGGACGAAGATGAAGAAGTTAAAACTTATGATAAAACAAATGAGTTAAAATTAGATTTGGGTTATGCATTAACAGATAAATTAAGATTTGAAGTTGGGATGACTTATGATATAGATCATGATGAAAAAGATGAAGAGTTACAATCTCAATATCGTGCAGGATTTACTTATGATAGAGATTGTTGGAATTTATCTATGGGTATGAAACAAGAAATTCGACCAATGCAAACAAAAGATGGTTCTAAATCCATAGAAGAGAATATTGTAGGCTTTCAACTTAATTTCTTACCTTTTGGTGGTGTAGCAATGTCTTCAGAAGATAGTGATGAATAAAGATTATAAATGAAAGATAAGATAGTTGATACAGCTCTTTTTGAGGACAGAGAAGACTCATTTAGAAAACTTCTTCCTTTTGTAAATATTGATAAAAAAGATTTAGATAATACAATTATTATAGCTATTAGTAAAGCAGGTACATATTTAGCATATCATTTATCTAAAGAACTTAAAGTTAAAATGAATATTTTACTTACAGAAGAGATATTAGCTCCTAATAATCCTGAACTTGCAATAGCTATTATTAGTGAGACAGAAGAGATGGTTATTCATAAGCCATATATAGAAGCTTTTGGAATAGACAAAGATTATATATATAGCCAAGCATATCATCAATATGAAGATAAGGTATTAAAACATATTTATCGTTATAGGAAAGGTATTCCATTAGAGCCTCTTCAAGGTAAAAATGTAATTTTAGTTGATGAGTGCATTGAGAGTGGACTTACTATGATGGTAGCTTTAAAATCTATGATTGAGTTGGATGTTAGAAGTCTATATGTAGCTGTTCCTATACTTGATAAATCTATATACCCAAATCTTTTAACTCTTTGTGATGGTGTATTTTGTCCTCATCAGATAGATAATTATATATCTATAGACTATTATTATAAAAACTCGAAAGAGTTAGATTTTAATACAGTAGAAAAAATTATAGAAGATAGTGGGATTTTAGAAGACCACAAACATATAAAGGAATAAGAATTTTATGGAAACAATAATAGAATTAAATAAGAATAATTTAGAAGAAAAGTATATTTTTAACAAAATTGCAAAACAATCAAGTGGTGCAGTTATGTACAAAATTGGCAAGGCAGTTTTAATTACAGCTATTGCTATTGATGAGAAACCTGTTGATGAGGATTTCTTACCTTTAACTGTACAATATATAGAAAAATCGTACTCTGCTGGTAAAATCCCTGGAGGATTTATGAAAAGAGAGGGAAAACCTAGTGATTTTGAGACTCTAACTTCAAGAATTGTAGACCGTTCTATTAGACCACTTTTTCCTAAAGGTTTTCATTATCCAGTTGTTGTAACAATACTAGTTGTAAGTAGTGATAGTCAAGTTGATATGCAATTAGCAGCTTTAAATTCGGCAAATGCAGCTTTATTTGTATCTGATATCCCTGTATCTCAAAATATTTCAGCAGTTAGAGTTGCAAAAGTAGACAATGAAATTTTAATTAATCCATCTTTAAATTCTTTAGATAAAAGTACACTAGATTTATATATCGTAGGAACTCATAAAGATTTACTTATGATAGAAATGAGAAGTTTAGCATCTAAAAAAATTGATGATGTTGATATGTCAGAAAGTCAAGATTGTAATGCAATAGCAGAAGATGAATTAATTGAGCTTATATCTGTAGCAAGAGAAGCTATTAATGAAGCTACTCTTTCATATGATGAAGCATTTGCACCTTTAGTTAGAGAACCTTTAGAATTAGATTTAAAAGAGGAAAAAATAGATACTGAACTTTATGACTTCATCTCTAATAACTTCTCTACAGAAATAACACAAGCTGTAAATGAGATGGCAAAAAGTGAAAGAAGTAATGCATTAAAAAGAGTTAGAAAAGAGATTTTAGCATCTTATGAAGTTGAAGTAGATGAAGATATAGCAAAAAAAGTTGTTGAAGCTTATAAAAAGAGTGTTGTTCGTGATATGATTTTAAATGATAATATTAGAGCTGATGGAAGAAAATTAGATGAAGTTCGTCCAATAAGTATAGAAACTAGTTTACTTCCAAGTGTTCATGGTTCATGTCTATTTACAAGAGGTGAGACTCAAGCATTAGTGGTAGCCACTTTAGGTGATAGTAAAGACGCTCAATTTTATGACTTGATTACAAGTAAAGATAGTAAATCAGAAAGTTTTATGGTTCATTATAATTTTCCTGGGTTTAGTGTTGGAGAGGCAAAGTTTAATGGAGCTCCAGGTAGAAGAGAGTTAGGTCATGGAAACTTAGCAAAGAGAGCATTAGAACCATCTATTGATTTAAATTATGATGGAACAATTAGATTAGTATCTGAAATTTTAGAAAGTAATGGTTCATCGTCCATGGCAACAGTTTGTGGAGGTTCATTAGCTCTTAGATCAGCAGATATAGCAGTTGTAGATTTAGTTGCAGGTATAGCAATGGGTCTAGTATCTGATGGAACTAATCATGCAATATTAACAGATATTATGGGATTAGAAGACCATGATGGAGATATGGATTTTAAAGTTACTGGAACAAGAGATGGTATAACAGCTCTTCAAATGGACATTAAATTAGGTGGTGTTGATTTAGGTCTATTAAAAGAGGCATTATCAGAAGCAAATAAGGGTAAAAATCATATCCTAAATTTAATGGAAGAGGCAGAAAAAAATACTGTTCCAAGTGAAGCACTACCGAGTACAGAACTATTTACAATTAACCCAAGTAAAGTTGTTGATATTATAGGGAAAGCTGGAGCTACTATTAGAGAGATTATAGAGATGTTTGATGTTAGTATTGATATTGACCGTGATAAAGGTGGTGTTAAATTAGTTGGTGATGATAAAGAAAAAGTTATTAATGCTAAAGCACATATTCAAAATATAGCAGATACACCAGTTAAAAAACAAACTATTTATGAAAAAAACAAATTATATCAAGGTAAAATTAAAAAAATTGTAGATTTTGGAATGTTCGTAGAAATGCCTGATGGATTTGATGCACTTCTTCATATATCAAAAGTTTCAAAAACTAGAATACATAATCTTTCTGATAAATTTAAAGAGGGTGATAGCATAGCTGTAATTGTGATGGAACAAAATGGTAAAAAAGTAGGACTTGCTACTCCTGAATATTTAAATTAAAAAAGTAAGGAAAAGAATGAGTGAATTTTTAACAACCAATAATGCTTCTGATTTACCAGAAGGACATCCAGTTTCAGTTTATATAAAAGAAAATCTTTTAATTAAAGATATTATAGAGAATATAAATAATCTTAATATAAAAGATAATTTTGAACAATTTCTGATATTTTTTGAGCAACTTTGTTTAATAGAAAAGCATTATGCACGAAAAGAGAATCAACTGTTTCCATATCTTGAAACTTATGGTTGGACAAGCCCAAGTCAAAATATGTGGGCTATGCATGATAATATTAGAGATGATATTAGAGAAATTAAAAAAGCTATAAAAGAGAATAATTTTCTAGCTATTACTGAGCTTTTGCAAAGATGTTTTTCAACTATACAACATCTGATTCAGGTTGAAGAGATGAGACTTTTACCAAATGCAATAGGGATGTTAAGCGAAGATGATTGGAAAGAGATGAGAGTAGGAGAAGAGGAAATTGGATGGATGTTTGATACACCACCAACACCATATCCAGCAGTTGATACTCCAGAATATATTCATCCAAGTCAAGATACTAAAAAAAGAAAATTACCTTTTTCCCTAGATGGAAGAATAAGATTAAATGAGGGATATTTACTAGAAGATCAATTAAATTTAATGCTTCAATTTATGCCTGTAGATTTAACTTATGTCGATGAAAATGATATAGTTTTATTTTATAATCGTGGAGAAAATAGAGTATTTCCAAGAAGTGCAGGTATTA
>JAMOSL010000180.1 GCA_027063105.1 Campylobacteraceae bacterium | reverse complement strand
CTGCTAAAAAGCTAGTTTATGGCGAAGTCAATATTGATATGATAGCAGGACCTAGCGAAATTGGAATATTAGCAGATGAAAGTGCCAGAGAAGATTATTTAGCAATAGATTTATTATCTCAAGCAGAACATGATGAGATGGCTAGTTCTATTCTAATTACAACTGATAAAGAGTTAGCTATAAAAGTAAGTGATGAGGTTGAAAAATTTTTAAAAACATTAAGTCGTAAAGATATTGCTAGAAAATCTATAGAAGAGAGAGGTGCAATTATTGTAACTGAAACTATGGATGAAGCTATAAATCTAATGAATCAAATTGCACCTGAACATTTAGAAGTTATGACAAAGAATCCTATGGAGTTACTTCCAAAAATAAAACATGCTGGAGCAATCTTTTTAGGAGAGAATACACCTGAAGCAATTGGTGATTATGTGGCAGGCCCAAACCATACATTACCAACAGGTGGAACAGCTAAATTTTATTCGCCATTAAGTGTAGAAAATTATCTAAAAAAATCATCTATTATATCAATGAGCAGAGAAGGTATAAATGAGTTAGGTGAAGCTTGTGCATTAATTGCAAATACAGAAGGGCTAACAGCTCATGAAGAGTCTGTTAGAATTAGATTGTCTAAATAAAAAATTAAACTAATTGGTGATATTATCAATATAATTTTGAACAAATGCTTTTACTTTGGAATATACGAATGAATCTTTATACCCATCTACTTTCCCTCCACTAGCATTTGGGTGTCCTCCACCATTTCCAATTTCACCTGCCATTTTAGAGACATCCATTTTACTATGACCTCTTAACGAGAAATGTCCTCTAAAATTTATATCCATATAAAAATCATAATCTGGATTAGCTAAAAGAAAAGAGTTTCCAATTAATGAACTACTTCCTACATTGTATCCCAATAAGCCCTTATATCCTCTATAATCAATAGTTAATCTCTGCTTATCTTCACTCAAAAGATTGGTTACATAAGTAGCTACTAAATTATCCTTTGTATCGTCCTTAGCATCTATAAAAAACTCTTTTTTAGTTTTATGTAAAGCATTATCTAGTGCTATATTTGCACTATCTTCATTAGCTAGTATTCTTGCTTTTTCTATAAGATGTATCTTTAAATTTCTATCATTTAGTGGGAATAGTGTTCTATTTATTTCCCTAGCTCCTGCAATCATTCCTAAACATACTTTGCCATATTCAAACTGTTCATCATCACTAACCCAAATATCAATTGCATTTATTGTTTTAACTATTTTCTGATACTCTCCATCTTTATCAAAATCGTGATGTTCTCTTAACCAATCATAAGTTATTAAAGTTGCACTACGAGTTGTATCAAGCTTATACCATGCAAATCTTTCAGCACTGCTTGCTCCTGTAGCATGGTGGTCTAATAGTTGTAGTTTTGAACCTATTCTAATAACCTCTTTTTCTAACCAATTTGCCTCTTTTGTTGTAAGATTCAAGTCTGTTACTAAAATTAAAGATTTTGTTTGAGTGCCATGTAAAAATTTATCCTGCTCTATTTTTTTGATTATCTCTTCTAATCTTGCTTTTACTTCTGGCCCATAATTTGCATTATAACATTCTATTTTTTCAAATGCTTTTGTTGTTAAGTATTGACAACCATAACCATCTAAATCTATATGTGAGAGGTGATATATTCGTTCCATTTTATAAAATATCCTTAAGTGTTAAATTTGTAAGAAAGTCATCTATCTTTCTTTGAAATCTTCCTAAAAATGGAGATATTGCACAATTTCCGATAGCTCCATTTGGACAAGAAGATGCATATTGTGTGCAATCGAAAACAGCTGGTCGTTTACCTTCCGATGCTGATATAATAGTATATAATGTTATATCTTCTAAAGATTTAGATAAAATAAATCCACCATAAGCACCTTTTTTGGACTCTAATATATTTTCTCTAGCCAATCCCTGCAATATTTTTGCAAGGAAACTTTTAGGAATATTTAACTCTTGTGCTAACTGTTCTGCACCAATAGGCTTATCTGATTTTCTAATTTTATCTATTGATAAAAGGGCATATTCACTTGCGCGTGTTAATAACATAAAAAATCCTTTGTTAATTAGGAGTATTTTACTCTTAAATATTTAAACTAAGATTTTTTATCTATTATTTAGTTTCTTATGATATTATTATATCTCAAATAAAAAATACCAATCAGGAGGTCAAGATGGCTTTAGATAAGGCGAAAAAAGAAGAAATCGTTGCGAAATACGGTAGAGGTACAGATGATACAGGTTCAACAGAAGTTCAAGTAGCACTTTTAACAGAGAGAATTGTATATCTTACAGAACACCTAAAAATTAATAAAAAAGACCATTCATCAAGATTAGGACTTTTAAAATTAGTTGGTCAAAGAAGAAGACTTATGAGATATCTTAGAAATACTGACCTTGCAAGATTTAATACTATTAAAACAGCTTTAGGTCTTAGAAACTAAATTCTAACTTTCGGAAGTGGTGCTTTAGTTTCACCTCCGATTAGTTATTAATACGGCGAAGATACAGATTTATATACTAAAGTATCACCTTGATAAAACGGCTGATAATAAGAATTACTACATTTCCTATAACTTGCTCCATTAACTATTACTGTTGTACAACTTGTTGGCATTGTTGAAGCAGCAATTACTGAACCAATAACCATTCCTGTTGTAAATGCTAATATAGGACTACCACGATAATATCCATGGCTTCCATGATGACGATGTCTACTATTATGGCGACTATTGTTATTAACATTAACATTAACATTTTTATTTACATTACGGTTTACATTTGTATTACGATTAGTATTTTTATTCTTATTTACATTACGGTTAGAGTTTCTATTTTTATTAGTTGAACGATTACCACCTTTTTTACCTCTACCACCCCTTTTAGCCTCTGCTTGACTTAAAATAGATATTTTTACTTCTATTTGATTATTTTGTTTTTGAACTATAATAGAAGGGGAAAACAACCCCAACATCATTGCAACTATTGTAAATTTAACTAATATTCTATTTTTCATCATTTATCCTCTATTTTGCACTTTCAACTGATATTTTAGAAACACCTTTAGATGCTTTAAAAACAAAATCTTTATCTGAAATTCTTAATGTATCTTGCCAAAAAACCGTTGTATTTATCTTATAAGATTTATTAATTTCTGTATAATATTTTATAATAGGTTTATCTCCTGTTGCTACCCAAATATGAATTTCTCTATTTCCATTTCTAAATGCTATATAATCACAAGGAACTCCAGAAATATTCTCTATGCCAAAATATTTACTTCTTGTAAACTTAGCTTTTTTGCCCATGCCCGTATAAATAAGTGTAGCTAATGGAGCTTTGATTCCATATTTATAAAGAATATAATCTAATGCTTTATTAATATCTTTTGGTGTCTCTATTTCCCCATAATAACCTGTCTTATTATCAAGCATTATAAATTTGCCATTATTCAAGTAATTACTACTATCTTTAAATTCACCTTTAATATTAACACGCAGTTTATTAGGTCTGCTAACTTCAACAGCAATATTATGTTTATATTCACCTATAACTTTACTATTATCTACACTTTTATCCACAACAACTGCATCAAAAGCGTATTTTTCAAGTCCATCTATGTAATTATATGCATTCATCATTACACTTTTTGCTGTTTTATCCACAGCTGAAAGATTTGTTGTAATAAGTAAAAAACCCATTCCGATAATAGAAATAATCTTTTTTGTAATTCCCATTTTTATCCTTTTTATAATTTAACTATCAAATAATATCAAATTAATATATAATTCTAGCTAGATATAATCCTTTTGGCGAAGATAGTCTATCTATATATCTTTTTTTACAATCTATTTGCTCCTTTAGCTCTAATATAGTTAAAATATTATTAGAAGTTAACATTATAGCTTCTATCATCATTCTAACTTGAGCTCTTAAAAATCCATTTGCTTCAAAATATATAAAGTGATAATCTCCTCTTTTAATATATCTTGTTTTGTATATTTCTCGTACAGTTGTGTGAATTGGTGAGCCTGTTTTATAAAAAAACTTGAAATCATGTATTCCCTCAAATAATTTTAATGCCTCTTTTAATATATCTTTATTAAATAATGAATAATATGATATATAATTTTCTTCAAATATCGATGGCTTTTTATCTTTAAAAACATATCGATATACTCGTCTTTTTGCACTAAATCTTGCATGAAAGTCTTTATCTACTTTTGATATTAGCTTGATAAATATATGATTTAATTTTCTATTTAATGCCTCTTTTAATTTTTTTAAATCACGCCAATAATTTGGTAAATTAAAATTTATAATTTGACCTGTTGCATGAACTCCAGCATCTGTTCGTCCACTTCCAATAATTTTAGAATTTATATTTAAAGATTTAAGAGCATTTTCTATCTGTGTTGTAACTGTCTGTTGTGTACTATTTTGCTTTTGGAATCCACTGAAAAATCCTCCATCATAAGAAATTACAGCTTTTACATTCATCAAAAATATCTACTTGCTGTTCTATTAAAAAGAATATATCCAAATAATGATATAAAGAATATTGAAGCTACAAGAGTATAAATTGTTCCAGTTTTATCTAAAATTGATGCTATTGTATAAAAAGATAGAGTTATAGTTCCAATTACTACAAATGGACGATTTTTTTGGTAGCGTGGATTTATTATACTAAAAGATGCGATAATATATAATGAAAGAAGTGGCATTAAACTTATAAAAATAAAAAACCATAATCTTCTTTCTCTTTTCACATCAACTAATGCCCTTTTCCAATATATTTTTATAGGTTCAAATCGATATTTTGTTCTGCTTAAAGTATCATAAACAATTAATTTATCATAATCTATCTGTTGAATAATATCTGGGGTAAAAGTGTATCCTCTACCATTAAAAAGAGTCAGAGAAAATATGCCATTATTTTTAGCTATATCTCCTTTATCTGCTACAAAAATTTGATTTGAATTATTTCTATCTTGACTAAAAATTACCATATTTTGATAGAATTTATTATTCTCACTTTCCATATAAATA
>JAMOSL010000179.1 GCA_027063105.1 Campylobacteraceae bacterium | reverse complement strand
CTTAGAAATTTATCTTTCCATTCACTAGCTTCTGCTTGTGCTTTTTCAAGTTCATTATCATTTTCAGGTAGTGAAAATGTTTCCTCTTCCAACTCTTCTAAAACTTGTTTTTCTTGAGGTGCTTCTTCTACGATAGGTTCATCTTTTGTCTTTTCACTCATTTAAAGCAACTCCTTTTATTAATTTAATTTTATATCTAATTTTAGATATATTACGACATTATACAACATTGAGTTAGTTTTGTCAAGTCTTAGGTGAATTATTTTTATAAGTATATCTTAGTCTATGTGACTCAACTACTAATTTTAACATAATATAGAATATACTTTTTATAAAACATTAGGGATAAATAATGAAAGAAGAGGATTATTTTAAAAGACAAATTCAATTATGGGGTGAAGAGACACAAAATAGTTTAAAAGATAAAAGCATAGCTATAATAGGAAGTGGTGGGTTAGGTTGTAGCTTAGCTTTAGCATTAGGAACTAGTGGTATTGGTAGAATTGATATAGTAGATTTTGATGAGGTATCTTTACATAATATTCATAGGCAGATAGGATTTAAATTAGAAGATGAGGGAAAGAATAAAGCTCAAATTGTAGTCAAATTAATCCAAGAGAAAAATCCTTTTATAGATATTAGAGCATTTGAGATAAATTTTGATGAGTTTAAAAAGTTTAATAATTTATATGATTTAATAATTGATGCTACAGATAATTTACCAGTTAGAAAAGAGATAGATATATATGCAAAAATTTTAAAAACTCCTTGGATTTATGGAAGTGTTGAAGGGTTTAATGGTCAAGTATGTTTTTTTGATAAATCTAATTTTAATGTTTTTGCGATGTCTGACCATATACCAAAAGGAATTACAGCTCCAATAGTTATGCATATCGCATCACTTCAGGCAAATTTAGCTTTAAGATACTTGGCAGGTTTAAAAATTACTAAAGATAAGCTATATTATATATATTTTAACGATAATGGAGAGCTAATTACTCAAAAATTTGGTATGCCCAAAGAGTAATATGGTAAAATAATAAAAAATAAATAGGAGTAATTTTATGAAAATGAAATTAATTACAATTATCTCAATAATGGCAATCTTTTTAACAGGTTGTACACAAGAGACTCAAAATTCGTTGAGTAGATCTTTTCAGAATTGGACTGGTACAGATGGTGTTCTTGATGTTTATGCTGGAGAGAAACTGGTAAAAAGATTTATTAAAATTGATAAACTTTCAACAGCTTATGGAACAAATGATAATAATCCAAGACCATATAGATATGGATATGGAATTGATGACAAGAATTTAAATTCTATAAAAGATGATGGTGAGAAAAAAGTATATTTTGAATTTTCAGATTACTCAACAAGCTATATATTCTATACTATAAAATAGAAAGAAATAGTAAATGAAAATAGTTGTAAGTAAAAATGCACCAGAAGCAATAGGCCCATATTCACAAGCTATTGAGGCAAATGGTTTTATATATACTTCAGGACAAATTGCAATGGACGAAAAAGGTATAATAGTAGCAGATGATATAGAAAATCAAACTCATCAGGTTATGAAAAACTTATTTTATGTATTAGAGGGTGCAGGAGCTCACTTTAATGATGTTATTAAAACAACGGTCTATTTAATTGATATGAAAGATTTTGATAAAGTAAATGCTATATATGCACATTATTTTGGTACACATAAACCAGCAAGAAGTACAGTTTCTGTAAGAAGTTTACCAAAAAATGCTTTGGTAGAAATTGAGTGCATTGCACTATCTGGGGCTAACTATACTTTTTAAATTTTTAATTATTTGTTAGACTAATTAGAGTCGATTTAGTACATTGTTGTATTTTTTCCCAATGTTTCTTTATCTCTGACTCTTTAAGTCCCTCTTTCTCTACAACTTGTTTCATTATTTTGTATGCTTTTTGACATTCTGATTTTTTGAAATATCCCCACGCAATTGAATCTAAGTAATAACTATTTTTAGGTTGCTGTTTAAGGGCATTCTTAATCATTTTTATGCCTCTATCTATATCTATATCCCTATTAATAAGTGTATAACCATAATAATTTAGATAAATACTATCATCAACCCCTAAAGATATAGATTTATCAAAGAGACTTATAACTTTATTTAATACTTTTTTACTATTTTTATTTTCAGCATTTTCATAAGTTAAAATTGCTAATTCTGCTAACCATTTTGGATTTTTTGTCTCTTTATAGAATTTATTAGCTAAATTTATAGCTTTCTTAAACTCTTTCTCTTTTTTATATAGGTCATATAAAATATCATTATTCCCTTTGTATTCTTCTAAAAATTTAATCATGTTTTTAAATTCTCTTTTATATACATATATCTCTATTACTCGTCTTTTATACTCATCTTTTTGCTCTTTTTTATATAAAACTTTATAAATATTTAAAATTTTATCTATATTTTTCTCTTTGATATATAAATCAATTAGCATTTTATATACTTCAATTGATGCATTATTCATAATTCTATGAGTTTCTAATAATTTAATGGCATCTATATTCTTATTCATGTATTGAGTCATAACAGCAACAATGCGAAGTAAAACTTGCTCATTATTATTCTTTTTATATAGCTTACTTAATAATTCAACTCCTCTTTTATACTTTCCACTATAAAGGCATGAACTAGCTACAAGCTCTAAATCTTCATCTCTATCAGAACTTTCAATAAGTTTAGAACCAACGATTCTAGCATCATCATAAGATTTTTCCTGAAGATATATAGATATTAATAATCGTTTTCCAATTAAATTTTTAGGGTGTGATAAATTAAATTTTTTTAATTTTTTTAAACTCTCTGCAACTTTATCTTGGGTGTAAAAACGATTACTTATCTCTTTAAATAGATATTCTTTTTTATTTGTATCTTTATATAATTCACCATAGATATCTGCACTTTTAATAAATGCTAAATTTTCTTCTAGCAAAATTGCTTTCATAAGTAATTCATCTTCTTGAGCTTTTGCAGATATTACAAACAGTATAATTATAGATAGTATTGATTTTATAAAATTCCTATGCACTCTTTTTGTACCTCATCTTTATTACATTTAAATTGTTCCCAGAAAGGGAAATCACTACACTGCAGTGGTCTAACTGAATATATTGAACATTGCTTTTTCATATCATCAAAAAATATACAAGCAAAATCATCCTCTTTTTCTCTATATCTCTCTATTAGGCTATATTTATGTTTTACTTTTTTTATATTATTTGAAGCAAAATCATCTATATTCATATTTAAAAATTTTGCTATATTTACTATATCTTGATATTTAACCCAAATATATCCGCTCTCTCCTGTACAACAATGACCACCACAAGCTACACACGCACTACTGTCAAACTTATAATCATATCCCTCTTTTTCTATCACATTCACTCTAAAAATCTCCCTTTATACTATATGTATTAGCTTTTATAAAAGCTTCTTTGGCTTCTGGTAAATAATTACTATTTTTATCAAAAACAATTAAAGGAGGTAATATCTTTGTCATAGATTTAGAGTTTAATCTAGCACTTATCATTACCAATTTTGACTCTCTATCAATTTTAGAGTGTACAAATCTAATTATTTCAGGATTAATTTTATATTCTTTTAAAGTATATAAAATCGTATCAATCTGTTTGCTATCATAGCAAAATATAAATTTACCTCTAGGTTTTAAATTCTTTTTAACACTTTTAATAAAATTAACAAAAGGTAAATGTTGACTATATCTTGCTATATTTATATTAATATTTTCACTTTGTGTTACTTGACTATCATAAAATGGAGGATTTGATACAATTATATCGAAATTATCATTAGAATTAAAAGAGGAAAAATCATCTAAATAACTTTTCACTGATATTTCACTGATATTAAAATTATGTCTAGCATATTTTAGCATAATCTCTTGTTTGTCTATAATTGAAGTATTTATATTGAAATCACGGGATATAAGAAGGGAGATAATACCAACGCCACAACCTACATCTAATATTTCACCTTTAGGTTTAAGTGATGATATGAAATTATATAAAAAAATACTATCACTATTATATGAATATCCGTTTAATGGTTGATATAGAAGCATAATGACCTTTAGTTTATGAGTTGAAAAGATAATATAGTATATTTTATCTAATTTAGGTAAAATCTCAATTATGAATAAAGAAAATAATAAATTAAATCCACTATCAACAGATTTTTCTACATTAGATTATGAATGCTCTTATCTACCAGATAAAAAAGTTCGTATGAGATATAAATATGTTGAGGATTCAAATAAAACATTTGTAACAGCTGTTATAAATAGAGGTTGGAGGCGATTTGGTAATTACTATTTTCACCCAACTTGTAATGGTTGTAATGGTTGTAAGAGTCTTCGTATAGATGTTAATAATTATCAGTATACAAAATCACAAAAGAAATCAATTAAAAGAAACATTGACACAGAGATTATAATTCAAAAGCCATCGTTAACTCAAGCACATATTGATTTATATAATAAATATCATAAATATAAACAGGGTAAAGATAGTTGGTTATTTAAAGAAATAACAAATAGAGACTATAAAGATAATTTTGTAAATGGTTCAAATGATTTTGGAAAAGAAGTTTTATATATTAAAGATGGAAAACTAATAGGTGTTGATTTAATAGATATATTAGATGATGGAATTAGTTCTATATATTTCTTCTATGATCCAGATTATAATAGATTATCATTGGGTATATACTCTTTAATGTATCAAATAAAATTAGCAAATACCCTTGACTTAGATTGGATATATTTAGGATATTGGGTAGATGGATGTAAAGCATTCGCATATAAACCAAGTTTTCAACCACAAGAAATTTTAGATGGATTTCCACCTATTGATGAGGTTTCAGATTGGCAGAGTGTAGATTTAAGAATTTAATTTTCTACACCACTTTAAAAATAGCCTATCAGGATTTATTTGTTTATCAATTTTATTATTATTTATAATATGCTCTGCTAACATCTTACCCATTAATGGAGCAAAAACAAAACCTCTTCCACCTAATCCATTTAAGATAT
>JAMOSL010000178.1 GCA_027063105.1 Campylobacteraceae bacterium | reverse complement strand
TCTAACTTTATCTAATAAATCTTGAACCTCATCGGCCTGATATAGAGATTGATGTAATTTAAAATCAAATAGAGAAAATTCAACTTGACGAAGTATACCCATTGATGCTTGAAAGTTTTTTGACTCTTTTATTTTATTAATAAGTTTTATTGGAATAGCTTCATTACTATTATAATGAAAGCCGAATCTCTTAATAATAGCCTCTTCATAAGCAAAATTCTCTAAAAATTGAGATGGAAATTCAACAACATCCCATGCAACACCATTGATTCCAGAAACTGAACGCTCTTTAGACTTTCCAAATAGATGATGAATTGCATGACCCATTTCGTGAAATAGAGTAACAACATCATCATGTCTTAATAATGAAGGAGAAGTATCAGAAGCTGGAGAGAAGTTACAAACAACAAAAGCCGAAGCTAATCTTTGATGATTATCGCTATCGATATAATGAGTTTCAAAATCATTCATCCAAGCCCCTCCTCTCTTCTCTTTTCTAGCTGTTAAATCAAAATATATTCGTCCACTTATATTATTATTCTCATAAATATCAAATATTTTAACATCACTATGCCAACTTTTAATATCAACTAATTTAAACCTTACATTAAATAATTCTGACACAATATCTAGTAAACCATTTAAAACTCTATTCTGCTCAAAATATGGCTTAGTCATACTATCATCAAAATCAAACTTCTCTTTTTTAAGCTTTTCACTATAATATGCAATATCGTAACTCTCTAAACTATCTAAATCATCTAATTTTTTTGCAAAATCTTTCAACTCTTTTAATTCATCTTTAGCACTATCTTTAGCACTAAATGCCAAATCTTCTAAAAATGATATAACTGCTATTGCATTTGGTGCATCTTTTGTTTCTAACGCATAATCTGCATAACTATCAAATCCTAAGATAGAAGCTTTATCTTTTTTAAGTCTTAAGATATTATCTATTACTTCACTATTTTCAGAAGCTCTTGTACTATATGCTTTATATAATACCTCTCTATACTCTCTATTGTCGCCATATGTAGTATATGCTAAAAAACTAGGTATTTGAAGTGTAAATTTATAAACTACCTCTCCATCTATCTCTGTTTTTGCTAAGTCTATATCTGTTTGAGGTAAACTAGCAACATCTTTTTTATCTTTTATAATCAATTCAAAAGAGTTTGTTGCATCTAATAAATTTTGAGAGAACTGATTACTAAGTTCACTAAGTTTAAGAGATATATCTTCTAATCGTTTTTTGTCATCTTGTGCTAGATTAATACCAGATAAAATAAAACCTTTCACTTCATCTATTACAACTTTTTTCTTTTCATCTGTTTCTGCTTCTATATTCTCTATCTTTTTAAAAAGTTTCTCATTTTGTGCAATTTCACTACTAAATTTAGATAAAAGAGGAAGAGATTTTTCATAAGCTTTTTGAGTATTATTTGAATTCATTACACTATTTAAATGTGAAAGAGGTGTAAAAAATATACTAAGTTCCTCATCTAAATCTTGCAGAGGCTTTAATATCTCATCATAAGTTACATAATTACTAACACTAATTTCATTTATCTTTTCTCTTTGTGAATTTAGAAGAATCTCTAATAAATCAGGAAATTTATCTAAATTATCTATCGTTAAAGCTTTAAACATTGTTGTATTATCCATTAAATTAAATTTTATGATTGTATCAAAAGAAAATTAAAGAAGATTAATGTGTAGATACTTAGCACTATTACTAAAAATATAATATTTAATTAGCCTATTCATAAGATATTATTTATTATATGCGTATAATACGGTAATTTATCATAATAAAAGGAGTCTTCGTGAATATTCATGAGTATCAAGCGAAACAAGTATTTGCTAAGTATGGTGTACCAACACCAAAAGGTATAATGGTTGAAAGTGTTAAAGATGCAGTTGTTGCTGCAGAAACTTTAGGTGGACCTGTATGGGTTGTTAAAGCACAAATTCACGCTGGTGGAAGAGGTTTAGGTGGTGGTGTTAAACTTGCTAAATCTTTAGAAGAAGTTGAAACTTTAGCTAATGAAATTCTTGGAATGACTTTAATTACTCACCAAACAGCTGCAGAAGGTAAGCTAGTACAGAAACTATATATTGAAGATGGGGCTGATATTAAAGATGAATTGTATCTATCTGTTGTTCTTGATAGAAAACTTGAAATGCCTTTAATCATGGCTTCTACTGAAGGTGGAATGAATATTGAAGATGTTGCTGAAAACACTCCTGAAAAAATCGTAACTATTCCAGTAGACCCTGCAATAGGTTTCCAAGGTTTTCATGGTAGAGAATTAGCATTTGGTCTTGGTATCACAGATAAAGCTGAACAAAAAAATATCATCACTTTTGCACAAAAACTATTTAAATTATATATGGAAAATGATGCAGAGATGATTGAAATTAATCCATTAGTAAGAACAGGAAGTGGAGAATTTTTAGCACTTGATGGTAAAATGGGATTTGATAATTCTGCTTTAGGTAGACAACCAGAAATTGCAGCTATGAGAGATTTAACTGAAGAGGATGCTGATGAAATCGAAGCTTCTCATTATGGACTTTCTTATGTAGCACTTGATGGTGAAATAGGTTGTATGGTAAACGGTGCTGGTCTTGCTATGGGTACTATGGATACAATTAATCATATGGGTGGAACTCCTGCAAACTTCCTTGATGTTGGTGGTTCAGCAAATGCAGAAACAGTTGCAAAAGGTTTTGAAATCATTCTTAAAAATCCAAAAGTTAAAGCTATTTTTGTAAATATCTTCGGTGGAATCGTAAGATGTGATAGAATTGCAAATGGTATTATTGAAGCTACTAAAATAACTGATGTTAATGTACCAGTAATCGTAAGACTTGACGGAACAAATGCTCCAGAAGCTGCTGTTATTTTAAAGAATGCTAATATTGCAAACTTAATTGTTGGTGATGATTTAGGTGACGGTGCAGCAAAAGCTGTAAAAGCAGCTGCAGAGTTTAAAGGAAAATAGTATGTCAATTTTAGTAAATAAAGATTCAAAAGTAATCGTTCAAGGTTTTACAGGTAAAGAGGGAACTTTTCACGCTGAACAATGTATCGCTTATGGAACAAATATTGTAGGTGGTGTTACTCCAAATAAAGGTGGTCAAACACATTTAGGTCAACCTGTATTTAATACAGTTGCCGAAGCTGTTAAAACAACTAGTGCTACAG
Organism: Campylobacteraceae bacterium; assembly: GCA_027063105.1. Lineage (GTDB taxonomy): Bacteria > Campylobacterota > Campylobacteria > Campylobacterales > Sulfurovaceae > SZUA-451. The sequence goes on along the minus strand of JAMOSL010000178.1, from coordinate 1,924 downwards.
TATCTATGATATTCGTACCACCTGCTTTTGTTGGTGATGCTGTAATGGAAGCTGCTGAAGCTGGTATTGAACTTGCTGTAATTATTACAGAAGGTGCTCCAGTTAAAGATATGCAAATGGCTAAAGCTCATGCAACTAAGCATGGAATGATGACAATTGGACCAAACTGTCCAGGTGTTATTACTGCTGAAGAATGTAAAATTGGTATTATGCCAGGTATGATTTTCAAAAAAGGAAGTGTAGGGCTTATCTCTAAGTCTGGTACATTAACTTATGAAGGTGCAAACCAAGTATGTAATGAAGGTTACGGAATTACAACTGCTGTTGGTATCGGTGGAGATCCAATTATTGGTCTTTCATATAACCAAATTTTACCAATGTTTGAAGCTGATCCAGAAACTAAAGCAATCGTTATGATTGGTGAAATTGGTGGAGACCTTGAAATACAAGCTGCTAAACTAATTAAAGAACAAATCACTAAGCCAGTTGTTGCATTTATCGCTGGTCAAACTGCACCTAAAGGTAAAACAATGGGTCATGCTGGAGCAATTGTTTCAGGAAGTGCTGGAACTGCAAAAGAAAAAATGGAAGCTCTTGAAGCAGCTGGAGTTACTGTAGTAGTTTCTCCTGCTGATATTGGGAAAGCTATTAAAAAAGTTTTAGGTTAATATTAGTTGGGGATTTATCTAATTTTATTTGATAAATCCCCAAAGATACAATAATTATATGATTAATTTTTATATTCACTCATATGATAACAAGTTCTTCATTTTCAATAATCTTTTTATTTGGTTTTTCATAAAATTCCTCATATATTCTTGTACTTGCATAACTTATAAAAACAACCTCTAACCCGAGTAAAAACATTTGAATCCTTTTTAATTTTACATTTAACCAATTTTTTTCTTAATTTTTTTAAGATTATAATATCTTTTCATAAAAACTCAATTAAATCAACAAATCCCTAACAATATCTTTGGGGGATTTATTCTCTTCTATCATCTTATAAACCTCATTTGCTATCGGTAAATATAAATTTTCTTTTTGTGCAATCTGATATAAAGCTTTAGCTGTTGGAACACCTTCAGCTACCTCTCCTAACTCTTCTAATATCTCGTCTAAATTTTTCCCATTTGCAAATCCTAAACCTACTCTATAATTTCTTGATAATTTAGAACTAGCTGTTAAAAACAGATCTCCTGCACCACCTAGAGATAAAAATGTTTCTGTTTTTGCCCCATAATATTCTCCAAAACGACACATTTCAACTAATCCACGGGATATTAAAGCTGCTCTGGCATTATTTCCTAAACCTAATCCATCAGCAACTCCTCCTGCTATTGCAATGACATTTTTATATGCACCTGCAACTTCTGCACCAACAACATCATCATCTATATAACCTTTAATAAAAGTTGGTAATGCTTCTGTAAATCTTTTAGATACATAACTATTTGTTGAACTAATAATTAAAGCTGTAGGAAGCTCTTCTTTTACCTCTTTAGCAAAAGATGGTCCAGAAATATATGCTAATCTCTCATCATCTATAAAATCTGAATATATCTCATTTAAGAATGCACCTGTAGATGCTTCTATGCCTTTTGATGCGACTAATATCTTTTGATTTTTATCTACAAAGTTATTTTTTAACCAGCCTCTTACACTTTGGGCAGGAATTGTCATAATAATAAACTCTCTATCTAAGACCTCTTCTAAAGATACAAAATTTTCTATATCTCTAGGAGTTCTGGAAAATATAACCACATCATTATTCTTAGAGTAAGCATGATATAAAGCTTGACCCCATTTTCCTGCACCAATTATTCCTATCTTCATTAAATACCCTTTTTTTTAATATACTCTTCAAAATTATCTAAATCATTATTATATCCAATACAAACTATTGTATCAGAAATATCTAATC
>JAMOSL010000177.1 GCA_027063105.1 Campylobacteraceae bacterium | reverse complement strand
ATATATTTTTTAATCATTCAATATCCTTTTTATTAATTTTTCTTATTACAATTATACATTATAAAGATTTAATTAAGCTTGTTTATTAGCTTGTAACATTCTATCAGCACTAAAACTTGCCAACATAGATATAATCACATAAGCTAAAAAGAAATATATACCCATCATCGTTTCAGCTCGACTCATATCACCTTTACTAGCAGATAAATATACTAAAAATGTTGAGACTACAAAAACATCTGCCATTGACCATTTTCCAATTAACTTAAAGAAATGTACAATAGTATGTGCAGAACGAATATTTATAAATATTGCTACAAATAACATAGATAGAGTTTTTAAAAGAGGAAGAATAATAGAGAATATTAATAATGCTCCAGCAACTACCAAATCTCCATTTTCAAATAATTTATTAATTGAGCCTAGAACACCTTTTGAATCCATTGTCAGTATAATATCTCCAATATGTTCAACATTCTTATGTATAGTTATCATCATAATAGGTGTAAAAAGACCTGCAACTAAAGATATTAATCCTCCGATACTTATAATAATTGTAAAATCTCTTAAAGAAGTTATAAAATATAGCATAAGTAATATAAATAGAGTAATCATAAAATATATAGTATAATCAATGGCCTGATTTTTAAAGTAATTTTGAATATCTATATTTTTTTTATTCTCTTTAATTACATCAGTATATCCGTTATAGAATCCTAAAGACAAAGTATCAGCAAGTTTCTTGATTTTGGTTGTAGTCAAATTTGATATATTCTGTTTTTGGACAATAACTTCTGTCATCTCTTGATATGATTTAGAACTTTTATAAGCATTAAATGCAAAGAAACCCATAAGTAAAAATATTAATATAGCCATAATTGTTGTAAATAATTTTTTCATAATATTATTATATCTAATTATTTTATTTTAATCTATTGGATAGCTTTTAATATATTTTAACCTATAATGCCGATAATATAATTATATGGAGAGAATTTAAATATGAGTAATACTACAACAGAAGACAAAGCATTAAAGCAAGATAAAATTGTAGGAATGTTTGATGAAATTGCATCAACTTATGATTTAGCAAATCGTGTTCTTAGTTTTGGAATAGATAAACAATGGAGAAGAAAAGGTTGTGACAAAGCCTACTCTCTATTAGGAAAAAAAGAATTAACACAAATTACAGATGTTGCATGTGGAACAGGTGATTTACTTCTATATTGGAAAGAAAGAGCTATTAAACATAAGATTAAAGTTGATAAATTTATTGGTATTGACCCATCAGTTGGAATGCTAAAAGTAGCTAAAGAGAAAGTTGATTTTGCAGATTTTTTAGAGGGTAAAGCACAAGAACTACCAGTAGAAGATGAGGGAACAGATATTATATCTATATCTTATGGAATTCGTAATGTTGTTGATAGAGTAGAAGCATTACAAGAGTTCTATAGAGCATTAAAACCAAATGGAATGGTTGTAATATTAGAATTTACCAAACAAGAGAAGAGTGGAATAGTTGCAAAAAGTGTGGATTTATATATGAAAAATATACTACCAGCTATTGGTGGATTAGTATCTAAAAATTATAAAGCATACAAATACTTACCAGACTCTATCGAAGAATTTTTAACAACAGAGATGTTAGAAAAAGAGCTAGAAGAAGCTGGATTTAAAATGAAATATACAAAATCATTTTCAATGGGAATTAGTACACTTTTGGTAGCACAGAAAATATAGGGAATAATATTAGTTGTCGGTATTCTATACCAACAACCCAATTTAAGTACTATAAAAAGTAGAAATTCAATTAAAATACATAATAAGTATATAAAAATACGATAAGTGTAAAGTAATATTACTATGTCTCTAGTGTAATAATATTTTTATAATAAAGAAAAATTTAAGGGGGAATAGAAAATGGCTATTTATTTTTGTCAAAAATGTTTTAAAGTTAATGTTTCAAGGAACATATAGAATTTAATGATATGTATTTCGTAGATATTAGATTAAACAATAATAGTGAAAGAATTTATTTTACAGAAGAGCATTTACTCATGTTTTTTGAATTTTTAAAATCGGAATAAGTATGTATAGACCTGAATAGTGAGAAAAAAATTAAAGATATTGAGATAAATTCTCTTGATACAATCTTTACCCTCTATGCAGATCATGAATAAAATGCTCTTTTACAATAACTTTGTAAAGTGTTACCTCAACAGTTAGCTGAATTACTCAATGGATAGAATTTAAAAAAGATAGAACAATGAAAATAGCTAGACCTCGTCAAATTTATATTGGAGGCTTAAATATATTTAAGTAATTAGGATATAATATATAAATTATTTTAAGGTCTATTATTATGTCTAAACACCTATCTTCTCATCCTTCACTACTCGCACAGTTTCGTTCTTTTTGTTATCAAAATAAAGCTACAGATTTTGAGAAAGCTGTAGAGTATTTTGCAGTATTTGGTGGTATGGGTTGGTGGGTGGATATGTCTGTGCCAATAGAAAAACTTATTGAGAAGAAGGTACTTAAAAATTATAGATATATCCATGGTGATATTACTAAAATTACAAACTCTAAATCAACACATCATGCAATGTTGACAGCAATAGCTACAGGTGATAGACGAGAACATTCTGCTTTTAAAAAAATAAATATCGGTAGAGATGGTGGAGAAGAGGTTATAGATTATTTAATCAAAGATGGTTTTTTAGTTTTTGATAAGTCTATAGAAAAACCTGTGAATGAAAAAGATGGCATTTCAGATAAATTACTTTTTGTAACACCATTTATGCGTTTTTGGTTTGCGATGGTATCACCTACTTATAAGAATATTAAAGAGGGTGATTATAGTGAATTTAAAGAGCGTTGGATTGCAATAAAAAGTGAATTTACAACACTTATATATACACAGTTAGTAGCAGAACTTATTAGCTCTAGTTTCAAAGAAGAATTTGAGGGTGACCCTATTGTAAGTATAGGTGCATATTATGATAAAAATATTTCTATTGATATATTGGCAAAGCGTAAATCTGGAATACTTCTCGCAGGTACATGTAAATATGGTAAGTCTAAAGTTAATAAATCCGAACTTACTAAGTTAAGAGAATCATGTAAAGAAGCAGAGCTTGATAAAGTAGAGACTTATGTAATTTTCTCCAAGAATAAATTTTCATCCGAGCTAAAAAAGGAAAAAGATGCAAATATAAAGCTTCTTTCACTTAGACATTTAAGTAAACTTATGGATAATCTAAGTGAAGATGATATTATTATAAGCACTAATAAAAAATATTAAAATAAATTAACCTAAAAAATATATAATCTACACTTAAGCATAAACAATATATACTTTAACCATGAAAACAAAAGAAGTATTACAAACATTAAAGATCCATAGGCAAACATTAAGTAGATATGTCAAAGAGGGCAAGATTAAAGTAATAAGATTGCCAAATAAGACATATAACTATAATGATGAAGATGTCTATAGATTGGCTGGATTAGATTTTAAAAGAAAAAGTGTTATATATGCTAGAGTAAGTAGATACAAACAGAAGGTTGATCTAGCAAACCAAGAAGAGACCATTGAGATGTTTATGAATAAAAATGGGATAAAAGTTGATAAGGTCTATACAGATATAAAAAGTGGAATGACTTTGGATAGAAAAGGATTTTTATCTCTACTCGATGATGTTCAAAATAATAAGATAGATAAGGTCTACATCTCATACAAAGATAGATTAGCACAATTATCTTATGAATTAGTAGTTAAGCTTTTTAATCAAAACAGTACTAGAATAGTAATAATTAATGAGAATAAAAAAACAGATGAGCAAGAGTTATTTGAAGATTTAATACAAGTAGTTGATAGCTTTTCTATTAATATGCATTCAAAAAAAAGATTAGCAAATAAAATAATAGGGACAAAAGATGACACTACAGAGAGTTAATTTTGCATAAAGATTTTATGGATGCTTATGGAAATCGTGTCATAAAGAAATCTAACTCTTAAAGCTACCCACACTTACCAACAGCACACTTCATTCCTCCACATTTCCCCTCTAATTTGTTCTTTATGCTTCCACTTTGCATTGAATCCAACATCTTTTGAGTTTCTATTGGGTGAATTATAAATTGATATGCTTTATATAGTGTAAAAAAACCATACAATATAACTAACATAGATGCTAGTTTCATCATTGTACCTCTTAATGAACCTTTCTGTAAAAATTTTGTTATAGTACCTAAGAAAAATAGTGCTGGAATAGTAGCTAATCCAAATACTGCCATAACAATAGCACCCCATAATGGACTAGCTGTACTTGCAGAGAAAATCGCAAAAGAGTAAACTAATCCACAAGGTATAATACCATTCAACATTCCTAAAAAATAGAAACTATTTAAAGATTTACTTTTTATTAATTTTCTAAAATTATCTCGATACCATCTATTTTTAGATATTGCTAATTCTGCTGAATTTAAGAATTTAAAATATCCTAAAAGGGATAATCCTGCTAATATCATTAATACACCTGTCAATAGGAAAAGAACCCCTTTCGTAGTAGGAGTAAATGCAATCACCTGCCCCATAAGTCCAAACATAGCACCTAACATAGTATATGTGGTAACTCGTCCAAAATTATAAGCTAAATGAGAGAGACTTTCATCTAACCACGAAGAGCTATTATCAATTTTTGATGATGAATATGCTACAACAATACCACCACACATACCAATACAATGTCCAACGCTTCCTAAAAATGCTATACTAAAAATTAGTATTAAATCTATATTCTCCATTATCTCTTTTACCTTCAAAATATAATGCCAAAAGTATAGTCTTCTTTTGTTAAAATGGTGTTAAGAGTTAAGAGAAATGCTAGAGAGGTTTAGATAATCTCTATTATAAATTATATTATAAAGGCTAAAAATTTGTTATTATTCCAAAAATATATACTAAATTCAATCAAACAAGATGAGTCAATTATTGCTAAAAGATGGGGTGTAACCTAAAAATAACCTAATAAAATATTATTAAGCAATTTCTTCCTCCCAAAACTGCTTCCAACGCCCATCAGTAAGGTTTACAGCTCTTAACTTCAATATACAGTTAGCCCCAAGATGACT
>JAMOSL010000176.1 GCA_027063105.1 Campylobacteraceae bacterium | reverse complement strand
TTTAGCAACTCTTTGAGATAACATTCTCTGCTTTCCTGCCAAATTAATTAATTTGGCTTTTACTTCATCTTTTGACTTAACAAAAATAACATCTTCTGCTGAGACATAACTGAATATCAAAATGAAAGGTAAAATAAAACTATTTAAAAGTTTTCTTTTCATAACTATTTAACCTCTAGAGATTTTACATATAATCCAACAATATTATTCATTTGAGTAGTAATATCAGATGTTGTAGAATATACAATCTTAGGTAAACCACCCTTTTCTATATTTAGATAAAATTTCTCAACTATCTTCCACATAGTATTAACATTAGCTAAATCTTTATTTATTTGAGATGTATTTGTCTTATTTGCCATTAACTCTTTTAAGATTTTATTAAATTCATCAACACTCTCTTTCATTTGAGACAATGTATTATCATCTTTAATACCTGATTGATATGCAATATAATACTTAGCAATTCTTTGAGATAGCATTCTCTGTTTCCCTGCTATATCTATAATATTATTTGATGCTTTACTTTTTGTTAATGCCTTTACAACATAATCACTACCTTCAAGTAAAGATTCACTTAAATCTAAAAGAATAATTCCATTATCAAGACTATATTTATCTTTAGAGATATTTTCAAATTCATTTAGACTCATATCAACAAAAGATATTAAGTTTTTAATCTCATCATCTTTAATCTCCAAATTTAATTTCTTCTGTGTCTCTTTAAATGTTATTAAACTATTTTTTAACTCTTTTGTAGATTTACTTCTATTTATTTTATTACCGATATAAAAGTAATCTTTTGCCATTTTTTGAGACAACATTCTCTGTTTTCCTGCCATATCAATTATATTATCACTATATAGAAATGAACTAATACATAGTGTTCCAATTGTTATAGCTTTTATTATTTTAGTAATCATTATCTATCCTTATTTAATTTCAACATATAATTTTGTAACTACATTCATCTGTTTTGTAATTTTATTAGAAGAACGAGAAATTAGACTAGGTATATATTTTTTAGATTTAGATGCACCTAATATTTCAAAAAATGCAAAATCTTTTTTAACATCTAATAATCCATTTTTTATATCATCTGTATTTTTAGGAAACTCTTCTAGTTTCTTCTGAGCAGAAGCAAATTCTTTAATTGAATTTTGTAATTTAACATCATCAATTCCTAAACTCCAAACTTTTAACATATATAAGTTACCAAGTCTTTGGGCCAACATTCTCTGTTTTCCAGATATATTAATTATTTTAGCTGAACTATCTTTAGATATTTTTGTGATTGAGACTGTTGTATTATGAGATAACTCTAAAAGCTTATCCATAGATTTTGCTAACTTAAGAGCTTTTGTTTTATCTGGAGCAGAAGATATAGATGGCTTAATCTTATTCCAAAATAATTTAACTTCAGAAATAGCTTTTAATGCATCTTTATCTTTTATAAATTTCTCAAGTTCGGAGAGAGTAGTATCAAAAAGTGATATAGAATCTGCCAACTGTTTTGATGGATTATTGAATTTCATATTCATTCCTACCATAGAGTAGTTCTTCATCATCTTTTGAGACAACATTCTCTGTTTACCTGCTTTATTAATTGCCTCATTCAAATTTGAAATATCTGCATTTGCAAAACTCAAAAGAGAAAGCGTAACAACAGTGCCTGTCAAAATTTTTATATTCATATCTTATTCCTTATATTGTATCGTTATAGATTATATTACATTTAATTAGATAATATTTTACTGATTTGATAAATATTAGTTGAAGATAGTATAAATAATTACTACTTAACTCCCAATTAAACCTGCTTCAATCAAAAATGGTGATGGTTCAAAATTTAATTTTTTAATTATATCTTCTCTTGCCATCGATAAAAATAGCTTATCTTTTGCCCTTGTCACAGCTACATAGAATAATCTTCTCTCCTCTTCAATACTTCCTCCTCTACTCATAAGTTTTCTATTTGGAAATCTATTATCCATAAGATCAACAACATAAACCTCTCTAAACTCCAAACCTTTACTTGCATGAACGGTTAAAAGATTTACTCCATTACCCTCACTAAGCTCACTACCACCCAGAACCATAGCATTTACAAAACGGTCTAAATCATTATAATGTGTTCCTAATTCTAGTAATAATTTAGCTTTTCTATTTATCCTCTCTTCTGATATCTCTTTTCTCTTTTTGTCTATCTTCCCAGATTTAAGTTGAGCTCTTTGTGTTGATAATAAATCTATTACCATTTTATATAAAGTAGAAGATATTGCTCTATTTAAAATAATTGATGGACTCTTACAATTTTGCACCGATTTAAGAAATTTGGAATACTCTTCAAAAAAAACTGCTCCATCTTTATTTAATCTGGGATGTTTTAATAGAGGATGTTTCATAATATTGCTATCTAATCCTAAAGATATAAATCTACTTGCTGAACCAATCTCTAAATCATCATCAAATAAGCCAAGTTGAGTATTCTTATTAGGATTCAATTTTGGAAGAGTAAAAATCTTAGGAGATAAAGCTCCTTTTAATAGATTGTTGTTTCCAAAATGAGTTAAACACTGAAAGAACTCTTTAGATAAAGCCGAACCTACCCCTTTAGCAAATTCAAAAATATGAATAAATGCCATCATATCTTTTGGATTAACTAGTAATGAAACTAAATCTAATAAAAATTTTATTTCTCTCGCCTCAAAAAAACTTTTTCCTCCTTTTCGTCTACAAGGAATTCCAGCCTCTCTTAGACTAGCTTCAATACCATCTGCACTAGAATTATTTCTAAAAATTACAGCTATATCATCATTTGGTGCAAAACTTTTATGTATCTTGGAAGCTATACCCTTATACTGCTCAAAGAGTTCATTATAATTTAATAATACTGGTGGATAACTCTTTCCTGTTCGTCCAACTTCCAATTTTTTTGGATATATTCTCTCGTTTCTTTCAATCACACGATTTGCTAAAGATAAAATAGAAGCTGTTGAACGATAATTAGTTTTTAATGTAAATACTTCTGCACCCTCATATCTCGTTGTAAATGTTGATATATTTTCAATATTTGCTCCGTTGAAAGCGTAGATACTCTGGTCATAATCTCCAACACAAAATAAAGATTTAGGATTTAGCGTATCAATCAATGATATTTGCAAAGTATTTGTATCTTGATACTCATCTACAAGTACCTCATCAAAAAGAATATTATCAGTTATTAAATCATCTCTAATCCATAGAAGTAAATCATTAAAAGATGCAAAGTTATATAATTTTTTCTCTGCTTCAAACTCTTCTATTATATGCATATAAATATCCATTAAAGGTTCATGTTCTTCATACTTCTCTAAAAACCAACTATCAAAAGTATCCATTGAAGCATTCTGATATAAACTATATTGGTCATATAAGAAAATAGAAGAGAATGCTTCAATATCAAAATTTAATCTCTTAAAATTTCTCTTCTCATAGACACTCTTAAATAGAGTTTTAAGTTCACTTGGTTGCTTTAAAGATATATGAGGATACCTCTTCTTTAACCATCTATAACTAACAGCATGAAAAGTTCCACTCTCTATCTTACTAACAATTGATTTAGGGAAATATTTCTCCAATCTAGCAATCATCTCTCCAGATGCTTTATTTGTAAATGTTAGAAGAAGTATCTTAGATGGTTCTACACCACTTTTAAGAAGATATGCAATCCGTCCTACAATAGTAGATGTCTTACCTGTACCAGCACTAGCAATAACTAAATTTCGTCCTAATTTAGTAGTAGCTGCACTATTCTGCTCTTCATTAAGTGAACTTAACGGCATAAATTAAAGTTGACCAACAATATAATAAGTAGGTGTTTTATCAACTTTTTCAAGCTTAACTTTATACTTCTTTCCCCACACATCTAACGCATCTGAAAATGCTTTTATATTATCTTTACTTTCATCAGGTTCACATTTTATTTTTAAATAATCTTTAGAATTAGACATAGCAATAAATCCATAATAATGAGCAATATGGTCTTTTAAGGTTAAAATATGTTTAGAAAGATGTTTATAATCTGGTGTATTGTTTATAATTATATTTATCTGTTCCAAAGTATTCTCATTTACTGGATAATCAAGTTGTCTAAGCAGTGCATCAGGTGTAAGTTCAATATGCATTTAATTCCTTTTTTAATTAATAATTTTAGACTAACATATTAGCAAAATTAGATAAAAAACAAATATTAAATAATCTTTGCTATCATATTGTATAATTTTAAAAGAGGAACAATTAGGTGAATTAATGAAAGAAACAATAAAGCAAAATAAAAAGAATTTAGAACTAAACCAAATATTCATCTTTATAGCTTCTATAATGGTCATATTAGCTATTATGAAGTCAGCATCAGAATTGATAGTACCATTCTTAGTATCTATAGTAATTACAATATTAATTTCACCACTTTTTAATTATTTAGAAAACATCAGAAACATACCTAAAGCTATTTCATTAATAGTAGTAACCATATTAATCTTTTTACCTATTATAGTATTAATAGTATATTTAGGTATGGAGATACATCAATTTGCTGATGGATATCAAAATATTCAACTTAAATTCGATAATTGGATTACAGATATATCTATTGATATGACAAATATTGGTATACATGTAACACATGATAACCTAAGAGAAGGTATAGATAAATTTGATTTTGTAAAACTTATAAAGAATTTAATATTACAAACACAAGAACAATTCTCCAATGCATTTCTAATATCTTTTACAGTTGCATTTATGCTTCTTGATTCTAACTCTTTCTATACTAGATTACAAAGAATTATAAGCGATAGAGGAAAAAATCTTAACGATAGCCTCGAAATAATTTCAAAAATAAAAGATTATTTTATTATTAAAGTAAAAACAAGTTTTTTAACAGGTTTATGGATTTTTATTGTCTTATTTTATTTTGATATAGAATATGCACTACTTTGGGTTACGATTGCATTTGTATTCAATTTTATACCTGTTATTGGTTCAATTATAGCTTCTGTACCAGTAGTAGGAATAGCTATGATAGACCGACCAAGGGGGTATGATTGCTACTTGGATAGCTATATGGTATATTATAGTTAATATAGTAGTTGGTAATATATTAGAACCAACTATAATGGGGAAAGGCAACG
>JAMOSL010000175.1 GCA_027063105.1 Campylobacteraceae bacterium | reverse complement strand
CCTTACTGATGGGCGTTGGAAGCAGTTTTGGGAGGAAGAAATTGCTTAATAATATTTTATTAGGTTATTTTTAGGTTACACCCTCAGTCTTTTATTATTGATAGAATGCCTAAAGGATTAAATCCTGCTTCACAAACGCTAGGAAAAATAGATTTAACAGAAACTGTTCCAGATGAAGCAATTGGAAAAAGTTGTATTATAACTTATAATAAAGGACGATGGTTTATCCAAGTTCAAAAGCAAATTCAAACAAGTACCGATATCCAAGGCAGTGTTGAATGTATTGCAATTGACCCCGGAGTAAGAACCTTTGCCACTTGTTATTCTCAAAAAGAAGTTATTATTGCAGGTGACCAGTTTTCAAAAGATAGACTTTTGCCATTAGTTAAAAAAGTAGATAAATTACTTTCAAAAAAGAAAAAATTAGAGAATACAAAGCAAGAAGATAAGCAATGGTATAAAGATAGATATAGGCATTTAGAGAAGAAAATTAATAAATTAAAATGTAAAAAAGATGATTTAATATCAGATTTACATAACCGTTTGGCTTATGAGCTTGTTAGTAATTATGATGTTATTTTTCTTCCAACATTTGAGACTAAAAAAATGTCTCAAAAGCAAAAAAGAAATATTAGACGAGTTACTGTAAGACAAATGTTAGATTTGAATCACTATAAATTTAAAGAAACAATTAAGTGGTATGCTAAGAAATATGGTAAACATATTGTAGATTGTAATGAAAGCTATACTTCAAAAACTCTTTCTTGGAATGGAACTATTGATGATAAGTTAGGTGGTAAAAAAACTATTTCTGATGGAAATATTATTGTAGATAGAGACATTAATGGAGCTAGAGGTATTTTCTTAAAACAATTAACTAAGGCAACTTGAGCCTTAATCATAACATGAATCTTTGGATTCTTGCGATTTTAATCAAGGGATATGCTATTAACAGTTAAAAATTTCTAACTCTCTAACTCCCTAACTTGCCAAGCCAATCCTTGAGAATTTAGTTCTTTCATAAATGGGTCTGGGTCTAGTTGTTCTATATTGAAGACTCCCTTTCCACTCCAAATTCCATCAAGTATTAGTTTTGCTCCTATCATTGCAGGAACTCCTGTTGTATAACTAACTCCTTGACTCATTACCTCATCATAACACTTTTCATGGTCGCTAACTTGATAAATATATATAGATTTCTCTTTTCCATTTTTAATCCCTTTCGCAACTATTCCAATATTTGTTTTTCCTTTTGTTCTCTCCCCTAAACTAGCAGGGTCAGGTAATAGAGTAGCTAGAAACTGCATTGGAACAATTTTACAACCATTATGCTCTACCTCTTTAATTCCCAACATTCCAACATTTTCTAAACATTTAAGATGAGTAAGATAACTCTCTCCAAATGTCATAAAGAATCTTATTCTCTTTAAGCCTTTAATATGCTTTATTAAACTCTCCATCTCTTCATGATATAGTAAATAACTGTCTCTCTCTCCAACTTCTGGATAATCCCAAACCTTTTTAATTTCCATAGGCTTAGTCTCTATCCATTTTCCATTTTCCCAATATCTACCATTGGCACTAACTTCTCTTAGATTTATCTCTGGATTAAAATTTGTAGCAAATGGATAACCATGATCTCCATCATTACAATCTAATATATCAATAGTATGTATTTCATCAAAATAATGTTTTTGAGCGTAAGCACAGAATAAATTAGTTACTCCGGGGTCAAATCCACTTCCAAGAAGTCCCATAATATTAGACTCCTTAAACTTATCATCTCTAGCCCACTGCTCTTTATACTCAAATTTAGCACTATCTGGATGTTCATAATTTGCAGTATCAAGATAATCTACCTTTGTTTTAATACATGCGTCCATAATAGTTAAATCTTGATATGGAAGAGCTACATTTATAACTATATCAGCCTCTAGTTTATTGATTAACTCAACTAAGTCATCTACTATATCAGCATTAATAGATGCTGTATTAATAGAAATTCCTATCTTCTCTTTTATATTCAATGCAATCTTCTCACATTTAGATATAGTTCTACTAGCTAAAGTAATATCTCCAAAGCTATTTGTATTCATAGCACATTTGAATGCAACTACATTCCCAACGCCACCTGCTCCAATAATTAGAGTTTTTTTAGACATATATAGCCCCTTATAAATACATAATTTGAGATAATAATATTAATAATAATACTACTAAAAATGGGAATGTATGAGATGTAAAAACCCATGGATTAATTTTAAAGAATTTTTGATTAAATCCTCTAATGCCAAGCCATAAACCAAAAAAAGCTTTTATAGATAAAACTATCTGGAAATAACTTAATCCATCTTTCCCAATCTCTCCAAATATTTGAGAAAACATATAAAGTCCACTAGCCACAGCGATTAGAAGTGCGTTAGGTACAACTTTTCTAACATGCATCATAATAGCTTCTCTAGCTTTAGTAGCCTCATCAGGAGTAAGTGTCTGCTTCATTTTAACCATAAATAGATTATCTATAATTAGAAAACCTCCATAGATAAAAACTGCGTAAATATGTATTATGTGAATAATAGAGTAAATAATGATAAATCCTTTTAATAAAAATATTTGCTATAGGTAGAATTCTTCCACCCTACTTTTTGATAATAATCTGATGCATAACTCTCTCTGGTTCAGGGAGAAGTAGATTCAGCTTATAAGTAGTAAGAGATATACTCTTTATATCAAACTCTATATTAGCATTTTTAAGTACATTAATAGCTGTTGTAAGATGAACTAAGGTTACGAAATTGGCTACCATAATTCCACCATCTGCTAATCTATCATATAAATAATCTAGTTCACTAATAACTTTTTCACCACCTCCACCTATAAAAATTCTTTCAGGAATAGAAGTCTCTTTTTTATAATCTTCACTAGCTTCACCAATATATAACTTACTATCTATTACTTTGTGATTATTTAAAGACCTCTCTATCATTTTAGCTCTTTTGATATTCTTCTCAAATAGTATAGTTTTTATCTTATATCGCTTATATCCATCTATAGATACTGAACCACTTCCTGCTCCAATATCCCACATTAGTATATTAGGAGATAAGTTTAAATTTTGTAGAGATATATGTCGTTTATACTCTTTTGTAATCATTCCATTTTCATGTTCAATTGTATCTTCACTTGATATAGTTGGAAGAGCTTCAAAATTTCGTTTTATTAATAGAGAATATGGCATTTTTGGAGGATTTTCTATCATCTCTTGAATAGTTATATCCCTAAATTCTTCATCAATATATCCGAACCTTTCACCTAATATTATGGATATATCATCTTCATTTAAATATCGTGTTGCATCTGCTAGGTATTTAGGAGTTTTATCATCACATACTACAAAGGTGTACGGTAAAATTAAAAACTTATCTAAATCTATTTTTGACTTTCCATGAAGGGATATAGTATTTGTTTGCATTAGAGATACACCATTGTGAGCTAACAAATAATTTAATGATGAGGTATTATCTGTAACTTTAAATTTAATGTTTTTCTTTTTTAAAGTAGCTAAAATAATTGATGCTCCAGAGAAAAATAGAGGTGAACCAGACACTACATATAAAATATTTTTATCTAAATTTTCTAATATACTCTCTTTAATTTCTTTAAATCCAGCTTTTTTAACATTTGGAAAATTAGACTCATAGTTTTTATCACAAAATATAGTATCATACTTAGTAAAATCTATATCTATATTATTAAAATTATATTCACCCATTCCAGAACCTGCGATTGTGACCATTTTATCTCCTATTTTAAAAATCGAATTATAACTAAAATGTGGATATTATTATCTTTAATTTAAAATAGGAGAGTATATATGAAAAGTTACAAATTAGCCTTTTTTTGCTTAATAATAAGTTTAAATAGTCTAAGTGCAGATTCTGATAAAAAGGTATTTGAGACATATTGTTGGGGTTGTCATCATCAAACAGCAGAAGCTTTTGGACCATCATTTGAAGAAATATCATCAAAAAGAACAGCTCAAGAGATAAAAGCAATGATAATAGACCCAAAATCAGTATCTAAAATTTTTGGATATAGTCGAAATGCTATGCCACCATTTAAACTAACTCATGATGAACTAAATAAGATTACAGAATATATTCTATCATTTAATAAAGATAAAACAATAAAAAAGGCTCAATAATGTTTCGATTATCAAATTTACTTAACTCTGTTATAGAGGGGAAACCTGCAAGAGTTCTTGACGGCAGTATTGCCATCTGGAATTTTACAAATAGATGTAACCTCTCCTGTCTCCATTGCTATTCAAAAGCTGATTTAGATGCTGTTGATACGCTAACAACTGATAATATTATGGAAACACTACCAAAACTAAAAGCAAATGGTGTTAAATTTTTAATCTTCTCTGGTGGAGAACCACTTACAAGAAAAGACCTTTTTGATATTGCAAGTAGATGTAAAGAATTAGGAATTATTACCTATTTATCTACAAATGGATTATATGTTAAGACAAGCAATGCTAAAAAAATACTAGATACATTTAATTATGTAGGTATTAGTATAGATGGAAGCGAAAAAACACATGATGCATTTAGAGGATTAGAAGGTTCATTTATTGAATCTATGAAAGCTGTTGATTTACTAAATAGTTATAATCAAAGCAAAGTAGGAATTAGGTTTACAATTACAAAAGATACTTATAATGATTTAGAATTTATCTTTGACCTAGCAGAGAAGCATAATATTCCTAAAATATATATATCGCATTTAGTTTATAGTGGTAGAGGTTTGGATAATTTAGAAATAGATTTAACAAAAGAGCAGAGAATTAAAGCTGTCAACTTTATAATAGATAAAGCATTTGAATATCATAATACAGATAGAGATATAGAAATTGTAACAGGGAACATGGAGATGGACGCAATCTTATTTTATGATAAATTTATAAAAGTATATCCACAACATGCTAGAGAGATGGAAAAGAGATTAATAGCATGGGGAGGAAATAGTGCAGGAAGAAAACTATTAAATATAGATAGTGAAGGTTTTGTTAAACCAGATCCATTTTTTCCAAAAAAGATAGGAAATATTATAAATCAAGATTTTACTGATATATGGACAAATGAACCAAGTGAACTTTTACAAAAATTAAGAGTACACCCAAG
>JAMOSL010000174.1 GCA_027063105.1 Campylobacteraceae bacterium | reverse complement strand
CACCTCTTTTTTTAGCTTTATACATAATTGCTCTTGCTTCATCTAACAAATCATCTTCTACCAATGAATTACCAATCTCATATCCTTGAGCCTTTAAAAAAGTAAATGCCATACCACCACCAATAATAACCTTATCAACTTTTTGTATTAAATTTACTAATGCTTGTAATTTACCTGATACTTTACTTCCACCAACAACTGCTACAAATGGACGAACAGGATTATCTATAACTTTTTTAAAGAAATTAACCTCTTTACTCATTAAAAAGCCTGATGCTTTATGATCCTTATCAAACTCCATAGCAATAGCATAAATAGACGCATGTTTACGATGACAAGCACCAAAAGCATCATTAATATAAATATCAGCATAAGATGCTAAATCTTTTGCAAAAGCTTCATCATTAGCAATTTCTCCTGCCTCATAACGAAGATTTTCTAATAATAAAACCTCTCCTGCTTCTAACTTATCTGCTTTTGATTTTGCATCTTCTCCTACAATATCTGAAGCGAAATATAAATTCTTTTTAATCTTAAGAAGAGTATCTAGTCGTTTAGCAACAGTAGAAAGAGAATAGTCTTCGTCGTAATCTCCAGCTACTGGTCTACCAAAATGAGAAGCTAAGACGATCTTACAGTTATGGTCAATACAGTATCTAATTGTCTGTAGTGCAGAACGAATTCGTCTATCATCTGTAATATTATTAAATTCATCTTGTGGTACATTAAAATCACAACGAATAAAAACTCTTTTCCCATCTATATCAATATCTTTAATACTTCTCATATACTTCTCCTAAATTTTATTATTTATTACTTACATATACTGCCATATCTACTAATCTAGTAGAATAACCCCACTCATTATCATACCAAGATAAAATCTTGACCATATTATCCCCGATAACTTGTATTGTGTCCATAGCAATAACTGTACTATGAGACTCTCCAATAAAATCACTAGATACTCTATACTCTTCGTCAATAGCCAAGATACCTTTATGCGAACCTTCACTAGCTGTTCTAAATGCCTCTTTAACCTCATCAAGTGTGATATTTTTTTCTAATGTAACCGTCAAATCAACAATAGATACATCAGCTGTTGGAACTCTAATTGCTTGACCATTTAGTTTACCTTCTAGTTGTGGAAGAACTTTAGCCAATGCTTTTGCTGCACCTGTTGTACTTGGAACAAGATTTAATGCACCTGAACGACCTTTTCTAGGATCAGACTTATGTTTACCATCAAGAATTGGTTGAGTTGCTGTATAACTATGAATTGTTGTCATAAGTCCCGATTTAATTCCAAAATTATCATCTAAAACTTTAGCCATAGGAGCTAGACCATTAGTTGTACAACTTGCATTTGATATAATTGATTGACCTGCATAAGTATCTTCATTTGCACCAATTACAAAAGTAGGAGTTGAGTCTTTAGCTGGAGCTGAAAAAAGAACTTTTTTAATACCTTTATCAATATGAGATTTAACACTATCCATTGTTAAAAATGCACCTGTACACTCTAGTACAACTTCTGCACCATATTGAGCAAAATCAATTTTATCAGGGTCTCTCTCTGAAATTATTTTAGCTTTTTCATTAGCAATATTAAGATAACCATCTGCCACAGTAATATCATCTCTATGCCCATGAACACTATCATAACGCATCATATACTGAATAGACTCTTCACTTCCACTAACATTTACAGCAACTAATTCAACATCATTTCTATCTGCTATAATTCTAGCAACACACTTACCTATTCTTCCTAAACCGTTAATAGCAACTTTTAAAGCCATATTTTTCCTTTATTAATCATATATATGATAAAATTCATTTTATTTTATAATAAATGAGGTTATTTTTTGATTAAAGTTGCAATCTTTGGTGGTAGTTTTGATCCACCACATGTAGGTCATCAGGCTATTGTCAATGAGGCTCTACGCTTATTAGAGATAGATAAATTAATAATAGTACCAGCATTTCTAAGTCCATTTAAACAACACTCTTTAGCCTCACCAAAAATGAGATTAAAATGGTGTGAGAGTATATTTAGTCATAATTCAAAAATTTTAGTAAGTGATTATGAGATTTCTTTAAATAAAACTGTATATACTGAAGAAACTATAAGATATTTTAAAAAATATTATTTTATAAAATATTTAATTATTGGTGCAGATAATATATCTAAAGTTGATAAGTGGAAAGGGTTCTATTGGCTAAATAATAATATTATATGGGTAATAGCAACAAGAGATAATCATCACATAGATACAAGTAAAATTAAGAAATTTATTATACTAAATATAGGTGTTGAAGTGAGTTCAACTAAAATTAGAATGTGTAACAATTTGGAACATGTTGATAGACGAATATCAGCTCAAGTTAACACAATAATAAAAAAACATAAGGAAAATAATGAATATAGATGAGAGAATAGAGAGAATAGTTACTCTTTTAGATGATAAAAAGGGTGAAGATATAGAAGTTTTTAATTTGGATAAAGTAGATTATATAGCGAATAGAGTTGTATTAGTTAACTCATTAGGTGGAAGACACACAGAGGCATTATATGACCATCTTAAAAATACACTTAAACCATTAGGTGAAGAGTTCTTGGTTTCTGATGAAAGTGACCAGTGGATTGTCTCAGACTTGGGTGATATTTTAATTCATATTATGACTCCTGAATATAGACAAAAATACTCTATGGAAGCATTTTTAAGCGACCTACAAAAAAATATATCGAAGTAAATAGAATGGGACTAAAATCAGATAAATGGATACGAGAACAATCTATTAATAATGATATGATTAACCCATTTTGTGAATCTCTTAAAGGTGAAGGGGTAGTTAGTTATGGACTAAGTAGCTACGGATATGATATTCGTGTTAGTGATGAATTCAAAATATTTACAAATGTAAATTCAACTGTTATTGACCCAAAAGATTTTGACCACTCTAGCGTTATTGATTTTAAAGGTGATATATGTATTGTTCCACCAAATTCTTTTGCATTAGCTAGAACTATTGAATACTTTAAAATGCCTAAAGATACACTGGGAATTTGCTTGGGTAAATGTCTAACAGGAGATACAAGAGTTATGAGTAGTAATGGTTCATATCTACCAATAAAAGAGTTTGATGGTATCAAATCAACTATATCTTTTGATAAATTAAAACCTAAAAAAGCTTCTATCTCTGATTTTATTCCAAATGGAATTAAAAAAGTTTATAAGTTAAAAACAAAATTAGGATTAGAGATAAAAGCAACTGAAAATCATCCTTTCTTAAAAATTGATGGTTGGAGAGAGTTAGGTGAACTAAAAAAAGGTGATAGAGTAGCTATTGCCAGAAGCATACCATTTTTTGGAAAAGAAGATTTACCGTCTTGGGAAGCATCTCTTTTGGGATTAATGATTTCAGAAGGTCAATGTGATACAAAAGGTTCTAGTCCTACCTTTACAACAGAAGATGAAACTTTAGCCAACCTTCTAACGCAGAGTGTAAAAGAGGGCTTAAATTGCAAAGTGACAAAGAGTCCCCCTTATGGTTATCGAATTGTCAATAGACAGCAACGAGGTGGAAATATGACCACTAATAGAGCAACTATATGGCTCAAAGATTATAAATTAAATGTTAAGTCAGATAAAAAATTTGTACCTCAATCAGTTTTTAGAGCTAAAAAAGAGAAAATAGCAATTTTTTTACAAACTCTATTCTCTGGTGATGGTTCTATCTATAAATCAAAAGATAATAGATGTTTCTTCTTAGAGTATTACTCAAATTCTAAAAGATTGATAGATGATGTACACCACTTATTACTTAGATTTGGAATATTTTCGACTATTAGAACAAAAATGACACATATTGGTACAACAGCCTACACATTAGGTATTACAGATAAAGATTTAATTCATAAATTCTATAAAGAGATAGGCTTTTATCCAAACTCTATTAAACAAAATAGGTTAGAAAAGATTCTTCCTGAAATTGGAAAGAGAAAAAAAAGTAATTTTGATACATTCCCAAAAGAGATCTATCCTTTTATAAAAGAGAATTTAAATAAAAGGGGTATTAGTTTTAGAAGTTTAGGAATGAAGCTTAGGAGTAATCAATCTATATCACTCAAACATCTAAAAAAAGTTACTAGAGCGACAGATGATAAATTTTTGAAATCTTTAGTTAATAAACATGCTCCTATATGGGATACAGTAGAGAGTATAGAGTATTTAAGAGAAGAAGAGGTTTATGATTTGAGCATTCCGAAATATCATAATTTCATAGCAAATGATATTGTTGTACATAATTCGACTTATGCAAGATGTGGAATCATTGTTAATGTAACGCCATTTGAACCAGAATTTGAAGGACATATAACAATAGAGATTAGCAATACAACTCCTCTACCTGCTAAAATATATGCAAATGAGGGAATTGCTCAAGTATTATTTTTACAAGGTGATGAGCAGTGTGAAACTACTTATAGTGATAGAAAAGGTAAATATCAGAACCAAAAAGGAATCACTTTGCCTAGAATTCTGAAAAAATAATGATTTCTATTTCAACTATAATTTTAATTTTGGTACTCCTTGAAATATTTGAAGCATGGTGGCAATATTCATCAAATATACAAGAGGTACTTTTTAAAGCATATAGATATTATCAGAAGAGTATATTTCTATTTTTTCTTATGCATCCAGCATTCTATTTTACACTTTTTATTATATTAAGTACAGAGATATTAAATGGTTGGATTTTAGCGATACTAGTATTTAAAACTTTAGACCTGTTCTTTAAAATAAATATAATGAAAGATTTATTTGAAACAGGAAACTTGAATGAGGAAATTAGAACTATGCTAAAAGAACCTCTAAGCCCAATTATTTTTCTAACTGGACTAGGACTTTACCCATTCTTAATGTTTTATGGATTAAATTAAAAGTAATCAAATATTCCCAAAAATATTGGGAATAGATTAGCAATTAACTACAATCCTCATCTTCCATACTTCATCATCTCCACCACTATTTAATATCACAAAAAGGTATTCCAACCAAATAATATCTATTTTTATGCATGATTTTCAACCATTCAAAGTGATTGATTAGCAACCATTCGTAAGAAATTAAAATCATGCTGTATGAAAATCGCTTCTACATACTTAAATAGTCTACTGTGTAGAAAATAGTTATTCTTAAAAAG